>DATGYM010000029.1:0-2963 GCA_035297925.1 Pyrinomonadaceae bacterium
CTGGAGCGTGGTCGTCTCGGCCACAACGCTGGGCCTCGTTGTCTTTTCGCGGGCTGCGAGTTTTGACATCGTTCTAACCATGACAACAACCTGGGCGCTCACGTTTTATTTTCTTCATGATGTGGAGCGAAACATAAAACGACTCCGGTTGTTACTCGCCGGCTTCTATATTTTCATCGGCCTCGCGCTGCTGGCAAAGGGTTTGATCGGAATGGTCATTCCTGTCGGCGTTGTCGGTTTATTCTGTCTCTTCCAAAGAAGGCTTCCCGGACGTAGTACTCTGATTAGTTTGCTTTGGGGATTGCCTTTAACGCTGCTCGTCGCCGGCGCGTGGTACGTGCCTGTTATATGGCGCCATGGTTGGCCATTTATCGATCAGTTCTTTATTCAACACCACTTCGCGCGTTACCTTTCAAACAAATATCATCATCCCAGGCCGATTTATTACTACCTGGAGATTGTGCCATTGCTGGCGCTACCATGGAGTGCCTTCCTTATTGACGGACTGCTGCAAAGTAAATTGTCGCTGTGGCGCTTCAGCGAAACGGGCGCGGACAAAGCTGAAGATCGTCTGAAACGGTTAATGGTTTTCGCGTTGGCCTGGGTCCTGTTTCCCCTGGTGTTCTTCAGTTTTTCCCGTTCGAAACTTCCCGGCTACATTCTTCCGATCCTGCCGGCGGTGGCCTTGATCGTAGGTGAGAGGCTGTGGCGTCTCAGCTTCGTTTCCGGAAATGAGGATTCTGCAAACAGTCCCGCTCGCCCGCGCTGGCCACTGAAAGCCACGGCTATCCTATGCCTGGCGTTCGCAGCCGGAACGTTTGCCTACGGCTGGCGCGCCGGTCTCTTGTCCCTTGTATGCGCATTATCGATCGCGCTGCCATTGATGGGTGCGGGATGCTTTGCACTTTTCCGGACTCGCAGGCCGGCAGAATCAGTGATGCTTATCGCGGCAGCGACAACAGCAGCCTTAATCTTCGCGCTCAATTGCGCGGCGCCCGCCTATGCGGAACGCGATTCGTCCAGGCGACTACTGCAGCTCGCCGATGCGCGCGGCTATGCGCAGACGCCGATTAACGGAATGCAGCGCAGCGATCGCACGCCGGAGTTTTATGCGTCAGGGCGCATCGTTTATGAGGCCGACGGTGAGCCCGTTATGTATGAAGGGCCGAATCGTGTCATTTGGGAGAGCGGGCAGCGGCGCCAGTCATATTTGGTTTTTGTACCTTTGGAAGAGTTGAACAAGCTAACTGAAGCGGCCGCAGTCCAAACTGAGGTGATTGGTAATAATGGTCGGTACGCGATCGTCGCGGTGAGTCCACGATAACGCTGAATGTAATTCAAACTGTGGTCGAATCGGCTGCCCGAAAAGAAATAACCCAAAGGCGGACAGTTGTAGTTCAGGATTCAAACTTTAGTTTGTTTTTTGTCCAGGAGCAGGCTAAAGGCTGAACTCTGAACTACCAGCAAGGTTCAGCGAAGGTTTTTGACAAAGAAATCTATGACCGGCCGGTCATAACTCTCGCCTTGTTCCCCGGTGGCCGAAGGCAGCGTAAAACCAGATAGTGGCAAGTCAGTTTTTGCCTCCAGGTTCTCAGAGTTTGGAAAGCAGTGCGCAATAGACTTCGTGGTTTCCCGCAGATATCCATCGTCCAGACCGGCGAGTAACAAAACCTTGCGCGTACCTAGTTGGCCGGCAAGCTCGCACGAACTCTTGTTATCGTATTGCGACAAAAGATAAAGCTTGGTAGCAAAGCGGCCGAGTGAGATTAATGGGCCGCTATTAACCCGAACGTCAGCGCGCACGGCCGACTCAACCAAATCGTCTTGATTGCGCGGGATCGAATCGAGCGCGAGAACTTCAATGGTTGGATCGGTATTGGCGGCACGCAGTGCCGTGTAAGCGCCCAACTCAACGCCATAGAGACCAATTTGTTGCCCGATTAGCGGGTTGTGATTTTCGCCTTTCAACGCGTGCAGGAAATCCAGCGCCGCCGACAAATCATCGCTTTCCCGTTTGCCGAATGAAGTCCAGTTCACCGGAGGGTTCAGCCCATGACCTCTCAGGTCTGGCCAGAGGACGGTGCAATTCGTAGCCTCATTGACCTTCATTCCCAAATTGAGTAGCAGAGACCGATCGCCGCCATAACGATGAAGAAGAACTATCGCCGGTGCGCCCTCAGCGCCGCGGAGCAGCCAACCACGTGCGGTAGTGCCGTCGCGATTTCGCCAGGTTTCTTCGGTCACTTTCAAACCTCGCCCGGTTCCGCTAATCGCAGCGAAGGTTTGTGGCGTGACCAGGTATGAACGACGAGGCGGGCGTGTAATACCATAGACAATTGACGCCAGCGCGATCAGCAGCGCCGCCAATATAATCAGCAGAATCGGCAGCAGTAACCTCACCAGCTTCTTGCCAAATCGTCGTCTTGTCGCCATAGGAAAAAGGACCAAAAGGTACGAGTTGCGCTAATCAAAAGCGCACGCTCAGTCAGGCGCTATTCACCGCCAGCTCATCTTCCGTCGTCAAATGAATCCTTTCTGCTTCGCGCGCGCGTAATCTTGCGGGGTATTGATGTTGTCAAAAAAACGATCAGCCCCTGCTAGTTCATTGAGTTCGGGGTAAGGCACCCAGCGCGTGCGCACCGATTGTAACAGAGCAACGGGCTTTCGCTCGCCGGATTTGATCAGTTGCTCGGCTACTTCAAGGCACGGTTCGACGCGGTAAAGGCTGCAGAGGGGCTGCGGAATGTCGTCGCTTTGAATTGGCGCGACTGCCTCAAAGTCTCCACGCAGACCAGCAAGCTTCGCAAAAAGCTGACTGGTCACAAAAGGAAAATCGCAGGCTACTACAAAGGCCCAGGTCGCTGAACAGGCAGACAGCGCGGCGTGCACGCCGCCGAGAGCTCCCCAGCCGGGATAGATGTCCCGGACAACCGGCAAACCAGCTTCGCTGGCCCCGGCATTGT
>DATGYM010000030.1:0-3370 GCA_035297925.1 Pyrinomonadaceae bacterium
TGAAAAAAAGATCGCGACGAAAAGATCCGCTAAAGTCATAAATGATCTCCTCTTGCGGTGACCGGTTTACCACAATATGCGCCGAACGGCGTACAAATGTTGTTTGCGGGAGACCGGTCCTTTGACAGCCACACCTCGTTGCTGCAGCGCTATCGCGCGGCGGGCTTCGATCTCGACTTCCTCCACGCCGAAAGCGAAATGTTCTTAAGGCCCAGTTTTTTGTGTTTTCTTGGAGCACTACCATGCCAGCTTCACCCGCCCTCAAGAACAGCCATCTAGGACGTTCGAGCTAACTTCAAGACCTAAGGTCTCTCGATAAAAAGACCTCAGACGTTGGGGAGATCCATCACACGGGTGGCCACTTCGTAAATACCGCAAATCGCCAACATGTCATCCTCCCTTTTCATCCGAACTACAGGGCTCCGACCAAGCTGAATTTCGTCAGGAAGCTTTCGCTCGGCTGCAAACACTGAGAAAAATGCTCGTCTGGATTGTTAGGCCTTTGATTAAGCGGGAGCTGTATCCGTTTCGCTCAGCGATCCTAAGGACCGATTCTCAGACAATTTTATTCCCGAAGCGAAATTAACGCACTCTGCGGGAATATCACGTAGCCGAAACAGTCTGGCAGATTGAGGACGTTGGAACTCGGAACCTGAATGAAAAACCGAGAATCATTAATCAAGAAAGAAAGGGTTAATAATATGAAGATTAATAAACTATGGAACTGGCTGTTCAATCCACCGCTCGACGGGCCGTCGGCAATCATCTTACTTCGGCTGATGGCTGGAGGTGTGTTCCTCTGGGAGGGGATACTCAAATTCATTTACGTCAATCAAGGAGTGGGCCGATTTACTAAACTCGGACTGCCCTTTCCACAAGCGACGGCAAACATGGTCGGCGTGCTTGAAATTGTCGGAGGAATTCTATTGATCACAGGCTTTCTCACGCGGGCCATCGCCATCCCTTTTGTCATCGAAATGCTGGTCGCTATCTTATCGACCAAAATCTCATTGTATTTGGGAACTTCTCCTTTGCCGCTACCTCCGGTTCCGCCGCAGATTGGATTTTGGGCAGTATTGCACGAGATACGTTCCGGAATACGCACAGTTGATGACCACAATGTTCTTGCTTATTGCAGGGCCGGGGCGATGGTCCCTGGACGCGCTACTGATCCGACAGACGAAAGAGGGAAAGCATCCGCTACGTAATCCGGATAAGGTCGTGTACGTTGGGTATTCCGAATGATCGCGGTTTACGCCACCGCGTGCCTCACACCCGGCACAGTGCGCGAAGGAGGTACTCAACAATGTCACAGTTGGTCTTAGACGAAAGAAATACGTCGAGTAGGGGCACTCGGTCGGCCGGCGAAAGTCGCGATTGGGCAGCCAATGTTTACGTTCAGGCGAAAACTAGACTCAATGGGGTAACTGAAATCGGCGGCATTGACGCCGTTGGCGCAGTGGGCGTGGAAGGGAGGGGAATAGAGGCCGCCGACGGTTTCGCCGCTGAAGCAGACGATGTCGTCGCTGTCCAGACTGTGTCGAACAGAAGCGCCTGGGCCCTGCTTCGCAGACCGCTTTTTCGCGCGCTCTGGATTGCCTCACTCACCTCAAGCATCGGCACGTGGATGCACGAACTTGGAGCTGCTTGGCTCATGACCTCGCTGACACTGTCCCCTGTGATGGTGGCGCTCATGCAGACCGCGGCGAGTCTCCCCATTGTCCTGCTGGCCCTCCCTGCAGGGGCGATCGCCGATATGGTGGATCGGCGCAGGATGTTGCTCTTCACACAGGGCTGGATGCTCGCTTCAGCGACGGCACTTGGTGTGCTTACGGTTCTGGGTGCGACCACGCCGTGGTTATTGCTCATTCTTACATTTGCTCTTGGCGCCGGCGCGGCGATGAACGCCCCCGCCTGGCAGGCAACGACCTCGGAAGCTGTCCCTTGCGCCGAGCTTCCGGCCGCGGTCGTCTTAACCGGACTAGGGCTGAACTTAGCGCGCGCTGTGGGCCCGGCGGTTGGCGGAGTTATAGTGATAGCGACAGGAGCTTGGGCGGTTTTTCTTTTAAATGCCGCTTCGTTTCTTGGAGTGATTATAGTGCTTTCTCGCTGGCGTCGCACTATACAGCCGAAGCAATCACCCAGTAGGCCCGTGCTGAACACCATCGGGGAAGGAATCCGTTACGCTTCACAAACACCAGCTCTGCGCGCAGTGCTTGTTCGCACCGCTGTTTTGGTTCCATTTGCGAGCGCCCTGTGGGCTTTGCTGCCGCTACTGGCGCGCTACGAACTAGAACTTAACTGCTTCGGATACGGGACCCTCTTTGGCTTCTTGGGCGTGGGCTCAGTGATTGGAGCTATATTTCTCCCAAAGTTGCAGAGTCACTTCTCCACAGACACTCTTGTGGCCGCCGCCACCATCATGTTCGCGGCGGCGATAGCAGCTTTGGCCGAAGTTCGTCACTTTGGATTGTTGTGTTTGATATTGATGGTCGCGGGTATGGCATGGATCACGCTGATGACCTCCTTCAACGTAGCGACACAGAAGGCAGTGCCATCATGGATCAGAGCACGGGCACTGAGCCTATATCTTTTGATCTTCCACGGTGGCATGGCGGCTGGAAGTGTTCTTTGGGGCGCAGTAACCCAGCACGCGGGAGTTGCGGTGGCACTTTTTGGAGCAGCTGGAGGACTGCTTGTGAGTCTCGTGGCCATGGCGTGGTATCCGTTCGAGGAAAGTAAACAGTCAGACTCGACTTCTTCGACTTACCTCGATCGTGCTCCAAACGCACTGCCCGTGTCTGCAAGTAAGTTATTAGCCTAAAGCGTAATTTAGCGAGTTTAACTAAGCTTTACTGTCTCTATTACCGCCGGGGCTTTAAAAAGGCGAAGGAAGTAATCTTCACACGCCGTCAACCAACCGCTAACCGGGCCCGACACGAGGATTTTCAGTCCTCTTGCCGTAGCGGGACTATGTGACACTATCGGTCGCTATGTGTATCTATCCAAGAGTTTAACGGCGGTTTTAGCAGGTCGATTTTACCGATTCGAACACATAGTGTCATATAGTTCTGGCAAAGTAATAGCAAAGTAAAGCGCAACGACCACGGCGGGACCGTTTCGCTTTGACTATCCACCGCCTTGAAAACGGCTGCGGCTGGATCGTCGACTCGGTTGGCTGCGGCGCGGTCCTGATGCTAGACGCGCCGTAGTTAAAATTCGGTAGAGGAAACTCCGTGGAAGTGTTCAAGTGCTTCCGCAGCAATCGAAACTCCGAATCGCACAACAACTTGCTCTCGATCGTGCATGAGAAGTCTCATTAGCCTGGTTCTTAAAATCTCGAAGTCTTCTACGCTTCATCGAATGGGCT
>DATGYM010000031.1:0-12471 GCA_035297925.1 Pyrinomonadaceae bacterium
TCAGGAAGGCGCGGCGTGCGCTTTCTCAGCCAAAAGCCTTGTGCCACCAATAGCGGCAGCAACGGTGGCGTGAGAATGCCGGCGAGATATCGATTCACTTAAAACTTAGGACTCGGGTCTTTGGTCTTTTTTCTTTGGTGGCAACCAACGAAATCATTCACCAAGCGCTGCATACTTGAACAGACGGAAACGATATCGCTGCTGATCACGAATGTTTTTCGCTATTACTCCGTGGATGCTATCTGCCCAGGTTGAATATTGATCGATGAATCGATCGACGGCAGCTTTGTCTCCCTGATACTGGACGTCCAGAGTCTTCGCCAACATCTTGCTTACCACGTCGTGATATTTGTCGTAGTGAATGCCCAGGGTTTTGGTCGCGGGATCAAACGACAGCAGTCCGTTTTCCAGGAAGAAATTCCACTGCATTAGCTGCATGGTGTTGTAGGGCTGATCGCGCCGTGGTTTATTGCTTTGCAGGACGCGCAGAATGCCCCCCGCATAAACGCTCTTGAGTTGAGCATCAGTATAGTAACCCTGCTTTTGCAATGCCTCGGCGACAAAAAGTGAAACCAAATCCGCTTTCATCTCTTCGATGAGACTTGAGTCTTCCTGCAGCACTTCATCGAGATCGCGATTGTCTCTCGTGCGGTCCACGCCAAGGTAATGTCCCACTTCATGCCAGAGCGTGCGATAGAAATTCCCATCCGGAGTAAGCGCACGGCCCTGTTCGGCCCCGACCGCAGCGGAGAGCGTGGCCGAATTAGCCTCAAAAATACTCTGGTCGCGCATGATGTTGGAGCGCAGGAGGATTGTTCGACCGTATCGTCGGGCCAGGTAACTTTCGTTGGGAAGAATGGTGGCAGTGTTGCCGCCGCGGGTCTGGCCAAAATCCGCGACGACGTCGTAAACACCGACCGGAATATCTTCACGCACACGCTTGTGGTGATCGTAAGGCAGCGAATCTTCAAGCACCTGCAGCCCGCGCATGGCCTGTCGCAGGGCCGTCGTTTCCTGCTGCCGGCTGGACAAAAGACTGAAACCGAAAAAGGTTTTCACGCCATAAAGCTCATCGTCATAGGTTTCATACGAACCGATCTGCGCGTTGAGATTCCTGAAGTGTCCCGTTACCCACGCTGCGTCACCGGACTCGTAGTCGTCTGATAGCAAATCCCGCGCTCGGTTGCGCAGATACTTTGCAAACTCCTCGTCTTCTTTCTGCAAAATGTCCGCTGCCTCGTGTAAGAGGCCATAGGCCCTCATCAACTCGTCAGCGTAGGCGACTGAATAAGGCACTGCATAAAACTGCGCATCGGAACGCGCCTCCAGCGGGCGCGCGCCGGCCCGTGGTATTGCCGAGGCCAGCTGCGCCAGTTCTTGCGGTAATCCCGGATGAAGGATCGCCAATGCGGGATACTGTTTCAACGTAGCCAGATCAGCAGCCAAATTTTCAGGCGTCGTTGCCCGGACCACGCTGCGTAGATCCATTAGCCGATCGCGACGTTCGGGATGGCTAGTCAGATCCTTTTCGATCTCGTCGTTCCTGGCTGCCCACGGATACACATTTTTTCCAGGTTGAATTGCATCGACGGGCAGAAACGCTTCGCGCTTGTTTTCCAATGTGGTGGCGACAGGTCCCTGATTCAATCGATAGAGGCTGATTAGATTCTTGGTTGCCGCTGAGCCCCTGGTACGTTTATTAAGCTGGATCAGATCCTGATAAGCAGAAAGCGCTTGCGGGTGCCTTTGCTTCTCATAAAGACCCTGGAAAATTTGGCCTACCTCGAGGAGTTTGGCTACCGCCGCACGCTCAGGCGCACTCAGCTGCAACAACTCAGGCGCCAGGCGAATGATCTGCGTCTTGTCGACAATGGGCTGGCTCTTTTCCTGCGGCCAGTATCCTGCAGGCAACTTATCTGCTGATTTCATAGGCGACACGGTTTGCGCTTCGGCGCTGATGAGTAGCGCCACTAAAGTTAAAAGGGCTAGTATTTGTCTCCACATAACTATGTTTCAATCCAACTGCGGTGTCCCTTCCGACCGCACGAAGTCTCCTGTTTAGTGCGCCCCGTCATAGCCTGAATTAGAACGACGAGTGATTTACGCGCCTTGAACTGAGTATAACCTACGGCCATTTGCGTCAACCAAAGTGTCTGATGATTCTTGCAGTCATACGTCGCTTAATTGCCGCGCCCGCCAATCGACGATTCGATTTTTATCGCACAAAGTCGCAAACTTTTCCGGGCACTGCGATTGCTGATGGCCCGGCATGGCTCAATCATCAGTATCCGTTACATCAGCAACTGCTGCCTATTCGAGTGAAGCTGCAGATCGGCTGGAAAGATTTTCCTTCACGCCCTCGCAGGGGCGACGTAGTGTTTTGGCGGGAGTCCAGCGCCGCTGGCTTCGGGAGCGCCGCCGGCGCAAAGTTGGCCGCGCTTACGACATGTCGCTTGAAATCGCTCGCTTCATTCCGGCGACTTCAAAGGTACTCGATGTTGGCTGCGGCAACGGATTCATTGCACACCACCTCGCAGCAGCCTGCGAAGCACGCGTCATGGGGATCGATCTGGATGAAACTACCGAGGCGCCGATTGCTTATAGACAATTCGCTGGCAGACACTTTCCTGTGGCCGATGGGTCGATGGACGTCGCCCTGTTGTGTTACGTGCTGCATCATGCGCAGGAACTAGAGGTGGTTCTGGGTGAACTGAAGCGCGTGTTGCGGCCGGGAGGCCGGGTGATAGTTTACGAAGATATTCCTGATGGTTGGTGGGATCGTTTTCTCTGCTGGACGCACAATCTGAAGTGGCGCAAGCGTACCGGCCCATGCACATTTCGTCGCGAAGCTGAGTGGCGCAGCTTGTTCAATTCAGCAGGCTTTGAGGTTGTCATTGGGCGCCGGCTTTCACGCTGGCGCAATCTTAGTCATCCGGTGCGCCGCCAGCTTTATGTGTTGCTGAGCAGCGTATAAAACAACTCGCTCTCCAAACGACAAAGCTAGATCAGCCCAATCTGCTTTGCTGCCGACATTAAGCTGTCCCTCAATTAGCTATTCGAACTAATTATTAGAACCGGGAGTCCTCGATCTACTTAATTCGTCAACTCGACTCCATCTCATTCTTCCACTAGATCAGCCGACAGAGACTCAGCGTCCGGTCCAGCTTCTTTGGCAATGCGCAGCAGCCACTGAAGCTTTTCCGTCTGCTCCTCATTCAGATCAACAAATTGAACACCAAATCCCTGGCCCGCGGTATGGTGTCTGACTTCGCCTTCGAGATATAACCAGTCGTCGTCAGGCAGCAACACACGAAAGCCAACAATCTCGCCGCGTCTGACCTCTCCGACTGAGTCGAGGTAGCAACCGCCTTCGGACAAATTTGTAATCCGTGCCGTATGAACTTCCGTAGCGCTGTCCCACCTGGCTTGAAGCGTGACACTTAGTCGTTGCTTACTTCTTCGATCATCCATAGTTGATTGATTCCTCACTGGAACGACAGGGCGAGTTTCATGACATGGGAGCTGAGTCTTTTCGGTGAAGTTCTGCGGGCAGAAGCGATTAACTTTTCAGACAGAGCCTGAGTGGGTCGAACAATTCAGAGCCAGTACCAGTAGCGACCGGCTTAGCCTTGAAGTATCGACATCGGGCTTGAATATTCGCCTTCCTGAAGCCGAACGCTACTACTTCCGGCTCCGACTTTGTGTAGCGCAACGTTCGTAACGTCACACAGACAAGCACGCGGGTCAGTCTGTCGCAAATCGTGTTATTTCGCCAGGTTTGCGCAGCATCTTGTTGACTTCACCCAGGTGCGTTTCTTCTTCGGCGATCATGTTGCGCGCATATTCTTCGAGCAAGACCGAACGATCGCGAACCAAATCGAGGAGTCTCTTGTAAAGCTCCAAACCCTTTTTCTCTGCTTCGAGCGATTCGAGCAGAATATCGTTAATGCCGTGTTTGTGAGTTTCCAACAACGGGCCGATTTTCAAGGAAGGGTGTTCGCCGAAATGTGTTACCAGTTCGCCTGCCGCATTTGCGTGCTGCAGACAGGTAGTCGCTTCGCCGCGGAGCCAACTCACGATGGGAATACGGCTGTGGCCAAAAACCATCAACGCATAGTGAGTGTACCTGACAACGCCGGCAAGCTCAGTTTCAAGGATTTCATTCAACAAACCTACTGCTGCTGTTTGATCAAAGTTCGTGTTTGACATGATTTCTCCCGGCGGACAGAAGTTCCTATTTCAATTCTCTGTGCAACTTAAACGTTAAGCAAACACCCACCAGAGACACGGAGCAGACGAAGTAAGCACAGAGTATGGCAAAATCGCGCTGACGGCTTTATGTTTCAGGGTGCGCTGTTTTCTGTTCTATCATGCTAATCCTGATTACCATGCATGACATTATGAAAAGAGCTGACGTCATTATCTACAGCCGGCCCGGTTGTCATCTTTGCGACGAAGCCAGGCACGCCATCGAAGCGGCGGGCTGCGGCGCCGAATATACTCTCGAAGAGATTAACATTGAAAGTGATCCGGGTTTAATGAAGCGCTATCGTTACGACATTCCGGTGATCACCATTAACGGCATCGAGGCTTTCAAACACAGATTGACGTCAGAAGCGTTTCGCCAGAAACTACTGGCTACGACCCGCGGCAGCGCGCCATTGCCATCGCAAAGCTGACTCCGCTTATTCGGCCTCTCAAATATTGCACTATTTTAGTTAGCGGCAGTCAGGAGACCCGCATTTCCCTGCTGGCAGTATTTAGGTTTAGCTGCGAAGAATACTCTTCAATTGATTCGAAGAGCTTTGCCCTTTCGACATCATCCGGCGACTGCCGGTACGACATTACCAGATCCTTCAGTGTTGCCAGACCGCGATAGAGTCCTGCGTTTTCAATCGGCGGCGTTAAATAGGAAATCAACTCCGCATAAGAGCGACGCTTGGCAATCGAGCCTTCCGAAGGGTTGTTGACACTGTAAATGTAGATATTCGGCAACTCGCCAATCAATCGGTCCGGCCAGCATTCTCCCGAGAGCCCAACCTGTTTGCCCGGCATGAACTCCAACGCTCCGTGCGTGCCTACATGTACTACCGCATCTACGTTCAGAACCCGCTGGAGATAAGTGTAAAAGGCCATGAACCCATGATGTGGGGCGCCGCTGCGCGCCATCATCAACCGCATCGGATCGCCTTCATAACCAAACGTCGGCTGCACACCGATGAATACACTTCCGAGCTGAACCCCGTGAATTAGTAATTCACCGTCAAACGAATTGACGCGACCGGGTGCGGGTCCCCACTCCTTTTCAACTTCATCGACATACGGACAAAGACGCCGATACTCAGCCACACTCATCCTGTAGGCGACGTTGCTGTTCGCCGCAAAGCGCTCTGAATTTCCCCCTATCAGCAACCCCCTTAAGGCATCCGCTGAGGCGGGCGGTTCCACCTGGTAGCCTTCGCTTTGAAGTTTGCCCAGCGTGTCCCAAACGCTGGGAAAGACGTCGAGGTCGGCGGCGGTGCCAATGTTTCCTTTGTTGGGTGGAAAACAGAAAACAGTCAGCGCGAGCCGTAAATCACTTCGCGCCGCCGTGCGCAGCCGGTTCCAGCGGCGGAGTCGTCGGGCAAACCTTTCGCAACGATCATCGAGCGCGACCGGCTCAACTCCATTCGCCTGGATGCCGCCATAAACAAAAGGTTCCGTTGCGCCATCGATCTCTGGAATGGCGATTTGCATTCCAGCCTGCACCGGATTTAATCCCGACTGGGAAGCGCGCCAGGCGTCAATAGTCTGCGAATCCAAGCTCACCGCAGATCGATAGGGTCTATTTAGTTGTTGCAGGAATTCCGCAGCCGCTTCACTATCGTTCATCGCCGGTCCGCCAACAAAGCTAAATCCGGTCAGGGAAACGATTTGACTAACGCGGGAATCGTTATCAGTCCCGCTGTCGTCGGTTTGTACTTTGGTCTTTGCCCTTTGGTCTTTGCCCTTTGACCGGTCTTTGTTCTCACCCCTGGAGATCGAATCTTGTACGTTGGACTCATCATTCCGAACAAAGAACTTGCTTACGGCTTCGCGATTGTCCATCAGCGTTGACAGCGCAGGGACCACGCTCAAGCCTTCCGCTTCAATCGCGCGGATAAGCGTGTCATAGTGCCTGGTGGTTTTGCTCACGACTTGCGGTCGCATCAGGAGCAGGCCAATTGTGTGCGCCGGATCCAACGCTCTATGTCCGGACTTTGGACTTTGGACTTTGAACTTTGGACTTTTCTTATACCATTTTTGATATTCCGCAAACGTTTCGAATAACTTCGGCGCATCCGGATGATAAATTGCGACGGATGGCATTCTTTCAGGCGGTGGAACTGTAATCTTTGCGCGCCGCAGGCGTTCGTCCGCAACGTATTCCTTCAGGGCGTAAAGAACCATCGAACGAATGTTCGCCGGTGTAGGCTGCAGGAAATAACAAAAAATATTCAGATAATGCTTCACATCGCGCAGGCCTCCGGCGGCCGGCACGAAGCGAAGAATCCCAGGTAACTTATCGATCCATTTTAGATACTGACCGTGCCCATTCTTTTGTTCGCTACTGCCCTGCTCCAACAATCTCCTCGGCTTGCTTAAGTCATCTCTCACGGCCGGGCCACTGCCCGGCACTTTGCTGCGCCTGACCTGTCGTCCGACCCACGAACCTGCCGACGCCAACAGCGCCAGCGCGTCAACCGCTTTCTTCCGTTCCTTTACTCTTTCCCCATCTCCCTTTTCCCCAATTTCCCCGCTCCCGGCAAAGCGCATCACATCCAGCCGTCCCATGCGCGTTCGTCGCATGAGGTCGCCCATGCAGTTAATTACAATTACCGCAGCGTGCCTTTGCTTGTAATTTTCCAGTGCCAGAATCAAACGCGCCGCATTTTCACCATCCATTACGTGAATAACAAAAACAATGTCTGCTGCGCTGAGATCGTTATTAACGGCCTGCCACTCAGCATCGGTCAGCGAGGAGCCAAAGTTGTGCGCCGCCAGGCGCAACTCAAGCTTATATTCACGGTTAAGCTCCCGCTCGGCGTGTTTCAGAGGCGCCAGTAGACTTGAGCCGACGTAGAGGACGGTGACGTTCATGCAAAGCCTTCCAGTCGATCGTTCGTATGGCCTGCGATCTCGCGTAGCTTCTCGACTATCTCCTCGTCAGGATTCCAGTATCCACGATTGTGCGCCTCGAGCAGACGCTTTGTGAGCGAGTGTGCAGAATCCGGGTTCAGATTGAGCAAACGATTGAACATGATGGGATCCAACAGGAACGTCCTTGAAATCTCTGTATAGATCCAGGGATCGACTGCATCCGCCGTCGCACTCCAGCCGAAGGTGTTCGCCACGTGATTTTCAATCTCAGCGACACCGCGGAAACCATGTTTTAGCATTCCCTCGTACCACTTCGGATTTAGCGTCTTGGCACGCGTCTCAAGTCGGACGGACTCCACCAGTGATCGAATCTTCGTTTGCGGTGACAGCGAATCAGACAAATAAATAGCAGGGCGTATTTTCGTGCGCGTTTCCACGGCTTTGGAAATCCCGCCGAGGTATTCGAAATAGTGATCAACGTCGGTGATGCCAACTTCGAAAGAATCGAGGTTTTGATACGTTGCTTCGACTCGCGATAGTGCGTCATCCATCAAGTGCCGAGCTTCGCGACCATCCGCCGTTCGTCCTTGTGAATCGCGCGTGTATGCGAAACATTTTCGCGTAACAAACAGATCTCCCAGCATCTCTTCGCTGTCCCACTGAGAATCCATCACCATAAAATTCACATTGGTGCCGTAGTTGCCGGGCGCATTTGAAAACACTCGGGTTACAGCATCGTCAAACTGCGAGTCGTTTGCGTCCATCGACTCGGAAATGTTGCGACGCACGTAATTCAGCTCAAGCGGTTCATCGAGCGCGGCAACTCGACGCACTGCTTTATCGAGCAGGATGATCGTCGGTGCAAACAAATCGCGAAAGATTCCCGATACGGTCATCACCACGTCCATGCGTGGCCGCTTCAATTCTTCAAGTGAGATTACCTCGACGTCGGTAACGCGATTGAGCGCATCACGAATAGGACGTACGCCGAGCAACCAAAGTGCCTGAGCGACTCCCTCGCCTTGCGTCTTAATGTTGTCAAGGCCCCAGAGAACCAGTGCCAGAGCCCGCGGATACCTGCCGTGCTCATCGACATAACGACGAAGCAACGCGTCGGCTGTGACCTTCCCACGGGAAAATGCCGCTGGCGAAGGAATCGAATAGGGATTAACCGCATGCGTATTGCGGCCCGTAGGAAGCACCAGCGGGTTCTGAACAATGTCCGCTCCCGGCCCCGGCCTGATGTATTCACCGCGCAGGGCTCTTACAAGCGACTCCTGCTCACTGTTGGAATCCAATTGTTCGGCAATATCTGCCAGAAAAGAAAAACAGGGAAAGGATTTATCCCTGTCCACGCCCGCGCGTGAACTGAGCCAGCCCGCCGCCGCGTCCGCGCCGCCGTCACAAAAACGTTGCACAGCTTCCGATACAATTCCTTCTACCAGCTCCCGCGTTTCACTTGTTGTTGTTTCCATTAGCAGCCGGTGATAACTCTCAATGCCAAGAGCCTCCGCGACCAGACTCGGTAAAGCGCGCACACCGTGCTCCGGTCGATCAAAAGACGCGACCATCCGCAGCAGATCCGCCTTCTCCTCTTGCTCTGCAGCGCGGCCAAATATGTGCAACCCCGTAGGAATTAGCCGCTGCTCGATTTCTATGAGTTCGTCGCAGAGCCGCATGACGAGAGCGTCACGCTCAATAGAATTGAGGTTGGATGTCATGGCAAGATTGATGCTCGATTCCAGGTAAGACAACTTTTATAACCAGAAGTGTTTTAGCTGAAAAAATGAAGTCGAGCAATAGTCGCGGTGCACTGTTTCGTTTCGAGAACGGACTACCCTTTTTCAGCAGTCTGTCAGCGCGTGTCATTGTCATCGAATATCCAGTCTTCAATAGTGAGCTAATTTCAACCTCTGCGTTAACTCGGCGTGCTCTGCGACTCGGCGGTATGCGTGTTTGCATCGGTACTTACCGCCAAAGCAAAGCACGCAGAGGTTACGCAGAGAAAAAGACAAAATAAGTCGCCACCGCGGTCATCTTTTTTATTGACACCAGACGGGTTTCGTAATAGATTGCGCTCCTCTCAATTCAATCCCGACATTTTGAATCTTGCCCAGCATCTGAAGTTCGTCACTTAGGTAAGAGATGACTGTGCCTCGTGCAAGTCTCTCGTTTTGAATCTCACTCATTTCTGTCTGGTCGTGGTGAATGGAGCCCCCCGCCTCATTCGGCCAGCCTTCACGAACAACCGGGATTTCCAGCGGGATTTCAACCTACAGGGGAGCACGCAGTTTGCTCTTGTGCAAACGCGCTGTTCCACACTCAAGCTGCCTCAAAACTCCTCAGGAGGGAGATTGAAATGTTGAAACTGATGAAGGTCTTAGCGCTCGTTCTTTTTGTGGCGGCGCTCGCTTTGCCCATGTGGCTGGCGAACTCTGCCGAAGGTCAAACCGGAACCGAAGCTCTCACCACGGACATGGACGCCAAAACCCCCAACGACCTATTCAACGGCTTTGGCGCGCTCGGCACTCCAATAGACGAATGCGTCGCCGAACCAGTCGCGCCGACAGCCCGTGGGAATGGCAGATTCGAAGACAATAAGTTCATATTCAGCGAACGGGAAACTGTCGCGGATGGACTTGGACCCACCTACAACGATGTCGGCTGCGTTGAATGTCATCAATCGGTGGACACCGGCGCGTTTAGCCAGACGATGGAATTTAGAGCTGGTCACATCTCCAACGGCGTCTTCGTCGATGCGCCGGGAGGTCAACTGATTCATGCCCGCGGTACCGATTCCGATATCGTCGAGCACATAACAACAGGCGAGACTGTTAAAGCTTTCCGCATTACCACCAGCACCCTGGGCGACGGCTTTGTAGAATGCGTGTCAAACACGGTGCTGCAGAATAATGTCGCTGCACAGCCTTTCGGGCAGCGCGGCACCCTGACCGCGGTGCCGGTGACCGAAGCAAACAACGCCCTGCGTATCGGCCGGTTTGGATGGAAAGCGCAACAGGCCAGCCTGCTGTCTTTCGCAGGGGATGCCTATCTCAACGAGATGGGAATCACCAACAAATTTGACGGGAGCGGCGGGCGCAGCTCGTCTGATCCTAATGCCGGACACTTTGAGAACCCGTGCAGCACTGCTGACGGCGTAATCAACTGTACCGGCGCTCCGTTCGATCCGGTGGCCGATCCTGAGGACGACGGGGACGACGTCATCGCGTTTGCCGACTTCATGGCAGCGACTCGTGCACCGGGCCGGCAGAATCCAATTCCCGCTGCGGCCACGCGCGGCGATTCCCTGTTCACTGCTATAGGCTGCGCAGTTTGCCACACGCGAACTTTGCAGACGGCTGCTCCCGGAACTCTAATCAATGGTGGCGCGTTCACAGTGCCAACGGCGCTGGGCAACAAAATCATTCACCCGTTCAGCGACTTTGCGCTGCACGATATCGGCACTGGCGATGGGATAGTGCAAAATGCCGGGCAGGGTACGGCCAACATGATGCGAACCGCGCCGCTTTGGGGCATTCGCGCTCGCAATCGCTTGATGCATGAAGGCCTGAACATCACCATCTTTGATTCCATTCAACTTCATGCCGGCCAGGCCACGGCTGCGCGCAACAACTTCAACTTCCTGTCTGTCGGGCAACGGTCAGACCTAATTGCCTTCGTCTTGTCTCTGTAGTGTTAATGGGAACTTGGGACGCAGGCAGAAACCTGAAGCTCGCCGGACGTGATCGTCCGGCGGGCTTCCTGTGGAACTAACAACAAAAAAACTTGGCACTAACGCCTCTCAGGAGCCGAACATGCTGGAAGTAAGAATCGCCGTAACTGCGGCCAGCTCTCGCATACACCTGCTTCTGCCGCTGATTGTCACCTGTGTGTTCCTGTCCGCGTGCTCTTCATCTAACCGGCCGATTGCCGAGGCGCCGCCGGCCGCGGTTTCGACAAGTCCAACAGAACAAACACGGCAAGCTCCAAAGAATCTTTCGCCCCCGGAGTTGAAAACAGTTGAGGCGGCCGTCCGTCGTGTCTTTAAAGACGCTGCCGCAATTGACAACAGCCGGAACCCGGCTTTTATCGCTGGAGATTTTAACGGTGACCTGTCCGAAGACATTGCTATAGTTGTTAAGCCGGTGCCGGAAAAGATCGCTGAGATGAACCAGGAGTTCCCAGCCTGGTTGTTAAGAGATCCATTTGGTTCCCTGGCGTCGCGGAGTCCACGTCTCGCCGTTACTGTCAGCGATCAGCTGTTGGCGATAATTCATGGCTATGGCGACAGCGGCTGGCGCGACCCGCAAGCGACTCAAACTTACCTATTGAAAAATGCGGTCGGCTCGGGCATGGAAACTCATTCGCCGAAAGAACTCGTCTCGGCCAACCCGGGCAAGCCGCTGCCACGTCTGCGGGGCGACACGGTCGGCGAAACGATTCAAGGGAAGACGGGATATTTGTATTACGCGGACGCTACTTACTCATGGTACGACCCCAACACATTCGCAGGTGAGCCCGAACCGCGACGCGGCCATGGCGACCAGAAACTGAAGCAATAGAATCCTCGCGAGAGACTGGAACCCAGGCATTCCTTCTTATGGAGGTAATAATGGAATTAAAGAGACTCGCAGTTTGCACCTTGATATTAGCTGCAACATTGGCGCTCGCCAGAGTCGCCACCTTCGAGGCCTTTCCCTCCGTCGCAACCGGGCAATCAAATTCCCCACAGATTCAGTTCGTCACTGCCGAAGAGCTGAAAACAAACATTGCCAACAATGCGCCGGTAACAATCATCGACGTTCGCGGAAGCAGCACCTTAGCTGAGAACGATAACAAGATCAGGGGCGCGATCTATGTGAAGCTACGACGACTGAAATCCCGGCTGGGCTTGCCACCCCTTAAAGACTTGCCTCGTAACCGGGAGGTTGTTACTTACTGTGCCTGCCCAAACGACGAGTCGAGCATTCGTGCGGCGCAGGTGCTGACAGAGTCGGGCTTCACGCGCGTACGAGTTTTGAAAGGCGGCTGGGTAAACTGGAAGAAATCAAAGGGTCAGGTTGAACCATTGGCGCACGTCTTGTAGGCAATGTCGCCAGGAAATTTTGTTCGCGTCTCCTCACACATGCCACCCTGCGACGTATTCGCGGTAAGCTTTTTCCGCAGTTATTCGCAGGAGGACAAGATGCCCAAAGTCTGCAGCAAAAAATAAATTTCAGTTTGTAACGCCGCTCAGCCCCCTGGTGAATGCTTTTCCTCGAAATGTTCAATACAATGACTTTCGTTCCAGTAGCACGAGAATCAGCGATTTTCACATCGACTTTTTCGATTTCGATTGTCAGTTCAGCAGAT
>DATGYM010000032.1:0-24117 GCA_035297925.1 Pyrinomonadaceae bacterium
GATGCGTAATATATTTTGGTTGTTTTGCACCAAAGTTTCACGAGCGCGGGAAAATGTTGTCTCGGCGGCGGGCGCCCACAATTGTGCTGACGAGCAGATGCTGCGGTATCTGATTCGGGAAGCTGGATTTATTCCGCAACAACGAGACATCCTCTACCGCTATGTTAATCGTGAGCAGGCGTCAGCCGGTGACCTGTCCCAATCGACGCCGCTTCGGGAGTTAACCGTCGCGATTGCCGATTAGGCAAGACGGCCGCGAGCATCTTTCGTGAATTCAAACAGAAAATCGATCACTACCCTCCTTTTCGACTGGGACGGAACTGTCGTCGATTCCGCCCAGCTTGGTCTTACTGCTTACGAAAAGACATTCGCGGAGTTGGGGATTCCTTTTGATCACGAAACCTATGGCGCGGTATATTCCCCGAATTGGCTTTCGGTCTACGAAGGGTTGGGGCTGCCGAAAGAACATTGGCAGCGGGCTGATGAACTCTGGACGCACCACTACGGCGAGCAAAGCGCGGAATTGATCAAGGGTGCCGGCGAAACTCTAGCGGAGTTACGGCGAAGGCGTTACCGGTTGGGGGTAGTGAGCAGCGGAAATGATGGTCGTATCAATCGTGAAATCATGGAATTTCAGCTGGCAGGGTTTTTTGAAGTAGTGGTCTGCCACGAACAGATCAGAAATCGGAAACCTCACCCTGAGGGTCTGGAAACTGCCATGCGGTCGCTGGCTTGTTCGGAGACGGAGGTGGGTTACGTGGGCGATACCCCGGAAGATATTGAAATGGGCAAGAGCGCCGGCGTGTTGACGATTGGTGTACGCAGTGCCTATCCGACCAGTTGGAAACTGGAAAGCCATCGCCCGGACATATTTTTAGCATCCCTCGACGAACTCTTGAATCATTTTTGAATTTGCGCAGTTGCAGTTTATAAGCTAGTCTTTTTCTTCCCCGCCAAAGATTTGGACTCGAAGTTTAAGCCCGGCCAAATAAGCCCCCTCGTCGAAAGCCCCTGCGTCGAAAAACTTCCAAAGATCAACACGGAGGATTGCGCAATGCTCTGGAGAGGTCAGCGACAAAGCGAGAACGTTGAAGATCGTCGCGGCATGTCAGGCGGAGGGCTGGCCATTGGCGGTGGCCTGGGCGGCATCGTACTGCTGATCGTTGCGCTACTGCTGGGCGCAGATCCCCGTCAATTGCTGCAACAATCCCCGGGCGAAGCGCCTGCTTCGGGTACGCAAAGCTCTCGTCCCATCAATCCGGAGGAAGAGGAACTTAAGCAATTCTCGGCCACGGTGCTGGCCAGCACTGAAGACATTTGGACCGATATCTTTCGCCAACAGGGAGCGCGCTATCGCAAACCGACACTGGTCCTGTTTACTGACCAGGTTCGCTCGGCGTGTGGTGAAGCTGGCGCTGCGGTTGGCCCTTTTTACTGCCCCGGTGACGAGAAACTGTACCTTGATCTTTCTTTTTTCCGGGAACTGCAAACCCGTTTTCGCGCACCTGGAGACTTTGCCGAAGCCTATGTCATTGCACACGAAGTTGGTCATCACGTGCAGAGACTGCTGGGCACAATGGATCGGGTTGATGCGGCGCGCAGCCGGATGAGCGAGGCAGAGGCGAATCAAGTTTCGGTTCGACTCGAATTGCAGGCTGATTTCCTGGCAGGTGTTTGGGCCCACTACGCGCAGCAAAAGGGAATCCTTGAGCCGGGCGACATTGAGGAAGCACTGGGAGCGGCCAGCGCTGTCGGTGATGATCGCCTGCAAAGGGAGAACCAGGGGTATGTTGTGCCTGATTCCTTTACTCATGGGACTTCCGCACAAAGAATTCGCTGGTTCCGAAAAGGCCTCGAAACCGGTGACGTGCGCCAGGGGGATACCTTCAACGCAGGCGATCTCTAAAGTCATGGATCAATGAAGAATGTGCCAGTGAACGGTCGAATCCCGTTTCTGCTAGCGGCTTGGGAGATGATTGAAAACGATTAGAACGAGTCGGAAGCCGCAGCCGAGCGCGCCAGAAAAGTATCGCGAACCAACGCGTTGAATTTTTCGGGCTGCTCCTGTTCCGGCATCATGCGGCAGAAGTCAAATACTTCCAGCGCCGCCCTGGGATTCAATTCGAGTAAATTCAAGCCCATCTCCAAAGGCGTGGTGCTGTCCTGTTTTCCCCAAACCAAAACAACGGGCTGATTGAGACGGGAGAATGGCGCGCGCGTGTCAGTGTTGAGGTAACCGGAAAGAAAAGCTGCGATGGCATGTTGCGCGCCTGCCTGATGGCTGGTGGCGTACAAATTGGCTACCAGACGATCAGTGACGCGCCGATGATCATAAAACAAGTTGTCGCGAGCATAGTCACGGATACTGCGCTCGCTCGCCATAACGTTGTAGAACGATGTGCCCAGCACTGGCGACTGCAGAAGTCCATAGAACGCGGCGCCTGCCATTCCCGGCCGCCGGTTAAGTGAATCCGAGCCGCTGGGACAATTCAAAATCATCGAATTGATCAACTCCGGATGTTCATCAGCCACGCGAATGGCGTACGCAGCGCCGAGAGAACTTGCTACGACGTTGGCTGGGTAACCAGCAACCTCGCGAATGAAGTCGGAGATTAATTCGACAAACAGGTCGGCGGAATAAGAGGCGCCTGCCGGTTTATCAGAGAAACCGAAACCCAGCAGGTCGAAAACATAAACGCAAAAATCCTTTGCCAGCTCATCAAAATTTTTCCGCCACATGAAGCTTGACGCACCGGCGCCCACGCCATGAATGAAAAGCAGGGGCGGTCCCGAATTTTCTGCGCCGGACGTCTTATAAAAAACTCGCCCGTGTTTCCAGGGGAAGAAATGGGCCTCGCCGCCAAGGGCGCTATCGTCAGGCTCACTGGCGTTGCGTTGAATCGCAGCGTTGAGGGCCGCGAGCGCGGCCATGCCGGCACCACCGGCCAGCATCGTCTTCCAAATATTTCCGAATTTGCCCATGGGTCAGAACGAGTTTCAAGTTCCAAGTTTCAAGTTCCAAGTTCCAAGTTCCAAGTTCCAAGTTCTAGTTCCGAGCGGAGGTTGAGAGCTTTCAGAACCGGGAGCTTGAAACCTGAAACTTGATACTCAACACTTAGATGAACGCGAAATCAAACTGTTCCTGGTGCACCATCACGTCGCTATTGATATCCACCGGACCGAGATATTCCTCAATTTCGTTCAAGACGTCCCGTTCGGAGCTGCGCAATGCTTTCGCGACCTCAGGGTGAATTCGCAACGTTGCCTGTTTGTGCTTTCTGTCACCGTTCATTGACTTGCCCAGTATGCGTGCTTCTTCCAACAATTCGTAACAAACGGTCTGCGGCGACTTGATCAGTCCCGCCCCCTGGCAATACTGACAGGGTGCGCAGAGCGTGCGTTCGAGCGACTGCTTAACTCGCTTGCGCGTCATGATCACCAGCCCGAAGTCGTTGAACGAGAGAACCTTGGTCGGCGATTTATCGCCGCGCAGGGCATCCTGCAGGGCGCCCATTACGCGAGTGCGATTCCGGCGTTCTTCCATATCGATCAGGTCCAGCACGATGATGCCGCCCAGATCGCGCAATCGAATCTGGCGCACAATCTCATCTACGGCTTCCAGGTTGGTACGCGTAATCGTGTCTTCCAGCCGGCCACTACCACGACCCACAAATTTTCCCGTGTTCACATCGATGGCGACCAGTGCCTCGGTCTGGTTAATGACCAGGTATCCGCCCGACTTCAGCCAGACTCGTGGCTTGATCGCCTTATCAATTTCCGCTTGCACACCATAACTTTCCAGGATAGGTCGATCGCGAGTATAGAGCTTGACGCGCTTGACCATGCGGGGCTGAATGCGATTCACAAATTCAACGATGGCTTCGTATTCCTCTTCCGAGTCCACCCGAATCGCGGCGAAGTCGTCTGACAACTGATCGCGCAGAATTCGCTGCACTAAATCGAGATCTTTGTGAACCAGAGTTGCGGGTTTCGACTTTTCCGCAGCGGCGCGAATGTCCAGCCAGGTGCGCACGAGATAGCGAACGTCCTCGCGCAATTCTGCTTCGCTAATTCCCACTCCGGCCGTGCGCACAATAAAGCCGCCCGAAGGAATGTCTTCAGAGCCGCGAATTTGCGTGATCAACTTTCGTAAGCGTTGCCGTTCACTGTCTGATTCGATTTTGCGGGAAACGCCGACATGTTCAACTGTCGGCATGTAGACTAAAAACCGGCCGGGCAGTGCAATGTGCGAAGTGATGCGCGCCCCCTTTTTAGCGATTGGCTCTTTTGCGATTTGAACGAGTATTTCCTGTCCTTCGCGCAATAGATCCGTGATAGTCGGTTGCTGCTGTCGGTCTCTGCGTCCCGCTCCCCTCGGACCGCCTCGTCCGCTTCGGCCACGGTCGCGAGTATCACGACTGCCTCTTGAATCGCGGCCATCGCGCGTTTCACGAGCGGCCGGCGCCATGGCAGCGGCAGGAATTGCGACGTCTTCAACCTGCTCGTCCACTTCCTCAAGAGCAGGCACATCTTCAGAGACAACTTCCGCGGCATTACTGTCTTCCGGCGTCTCATCCGCCTGCGCCTCAGTAGTGGGCTCAGCAGCGCTTGCTTTAGTTGGCCGTCGTCGGCGACGTCCACCGCGTCGCGTTGCAAACTCAGCGCGTGGACTCTTGTCTTCAATGCTTGCCTCGGCATCGGCCGAGAAGTTCTCTTCCGTTGCAGCACTGTTTTCGGCATCGCCCGACGCTGCTGCCTTCGCGGATTTTTTACTGGCAGACCGCTTCGCCGGCGCTTTCTTTTTCGCACCCAAACTGCTCAAAAGTTTTCCGACCCGCGATTTCCTGGAAGTAGTCCGCTCACGCGTTTGCTTCTCGGCCACCTCGGTCTCTTCCGGCTTAATGTCGAGGTCATCGTCATCGCTAACGCGTTCGAATGAACCGCTCTGCAATTTGCTGTCTCCGACATCGTCAACGAAGCTTTCAATGCGGGCGGCAATGGGTTCGCGTGTGCGTGGGGCAACGGCTTCAGTGACCTCCGCCGCGTCACTATCGTCGACTCGCTGAAACGAAGCGTCACGATACTCGATATTCGAGATAACTGATCCGACCTCGGCCGTCCGGAAGTCGTCTTCCAGGTTGAACTCCCCGGCATGAATTTGATCGAAGAGCCTCTCCTGTAAGCGGGCGTCCTTAAACATCTCTCCGTTGGCTGCGGTCTCTTCTTCGTCAATGATTCTTAAGATTGAAGGATCGGCGGCAACAAAAGGAGTGCCGATATCCTCGGCTTTTATGCGTGTTCGATCAGGAGTTGTTGTCTCCTCAGCTTCGGAAACTTCTCTGCCACCCCGGCGCCGACGACCGCGCCGACCACGACGCTTACCGGCTTCGCCGGCCTCGCCTGTCTGTTCCTCGAGCTGTTCGGCAGTCGGTAAAGGTTCGAGCGCCGTCTCGTCCTGCTCCAACTCGCGAAGCGGCTCAACGCGTTCGTGTGTCGCTTCAATATGTCGTTCGCGTTCGACACGAGCCATCGCGATCTGTTCAGCTGCTACGCGCTGCGCTTCTTCAACGTTACCCTTCTGCGACTTGTCGATTACGATGCGCTCAAACTCTTCTTCTTCGTCGAAAAAGTCAGATACGTAAAGAAACGCATCGCGCTCAAGGCCAATATCGACGAATGCTGACTGCATGCCGGGCAGGACCCGCATCACACGTCCCTTGTAAATGTTGCCGACAATACCTTGATTGCCTTCGCCGCGTTCAATGTAGAACTCGGTAACCTTTTCGTTTTCGATGATCGCGATCTTCTTTTCGCGTCCATTGACGCTTACTATTAATTCTTTTGCCATTGTCTACCTGGTTTCTCCTGCTACTCGCGCGAACCGGCCGATCGAGCAGAACTGAAATACAGTCCTGCCCGCAAAGTTGCCACCGATCGACTGTTCAACCTGGCGAGAGAAGCTGTTCAAAATTGTGAGTTGCCCGCTATATGCTGCAAGCCTGACGGCGAGCGACAGCGGCCAAAGTTTGGCGAGATGCATCTCACCCGGGATCGATTTAATGAAATGTACGGGTTGAGCTTCCGAGGAACATATGCACGGACAGAGTGTCCGCGTTCCCGGGCAATCGCTTTGCCGTGTAGGGATTGCTTGTCGGTCGCGCGCCGATTGAGTTGAGTCTGGAACGAATTCGTCCAGAACGGGACGGTCACTGAAACTAATCAAAAAGGAAACCTAACTAGCCGCTTTAAACGCCCAGCGGAAAAGTACACAGGGAGCGCCTGTCGATAGCGCAGGCAAATCCGAAGTCAACGGATGGCTCGCAACCTGTTTGCAGTTTTCGTCTGGATGTCAACAGGACCTGTCGGTCCCATCTGTCTCAGGCCATCGGCCCGGCGGCTTACTTCGTAAAAGTTGAAATATACGTCGTGCAAAATTGGACGATCGCAAAAAATTCTGACTCGCTGGTTGGGCGCACGGTGCTTCTCAAATCGAGCGTTCGTCGTGCTGCTTGTTTGTTTCAAAGGCGTTTGGCGGTTGAAACTAAAAACTTCCGCAAGGCGAGCGAAGCGAGTATAAACCTAAGCCGCCGCAAACGCGAAATGCTGCTAACTAACTGCGTGCGCTGAATATCAGTTTACAAATCTTCTTAACTGGACACTGATCGCGAAGCCAATGGCGATGAAGGTCGCGATCAGCGAAGCGAGGCCGGCACTCATCAGCGGCAGCGGGACGCCGATGACGGGCAGCAAGCCGAGCTCCATGCCGATGTTGATGAAAATCTGACAAGTAAGGCCGCCCACAATGGCCATAATCACCAGCATGCCCATCCGATCCGGCGCTCGTTTGGCGCCGGCAATCAAACGCGAAAGCAAAAACACATAAGCGAGCAACACGAGAATACAACCCACGAAACCGGCGTTGCCGGCAGTGACGGCAAAAATAAAATCCGTATGCGGCTCGGGCAGGAACTTGAGACTGCTTTGCGAGTGGGCTGCGGAAGTGTCGGCCCCCAGCAGTCCGCCCTCGCCGACAGTGAGAATTGATTGCCAGGTGTTGTAACCAAAACCGCGGCGGTCTGCTTTTTCCGGATCAAGAATGACGTTAATACGTTCCTGTTGGTAGTGCTTGACCATGTCAGTCTTGACTCCAACCCAGTAAGCGAACGGCAGGAATACGATGCTTAACACGACCGCGGCAACTACGTAACGCATGCGGATCGCTGAGAGGAATATAACGATGGCCAGGATGGGCAGGTAAGTTAAAACAGATCCCACATCTTTCTCGAGTAGGATCAGAAAGATCGGCAGAGCCAGAATCAACCCGCCTACCGCCATTTCCTTAAGCGTTAAGACATTTACGCGATGCTTACCGAAATAGCGAGCCAGCATCATGGCGGTTGTTACCTTGACGAACTCCGACGGCTGAAACTGGCCGATGCCGGGTACCCTGATCCAGGCCCGCTGGCCGTTAATTTTCAAGCCAATGCCGGGGATCAAAACAATTACCAGGAGCAGAAGACCGAACACGTAAAACGCCGGAGCAATGTTTATTAACTTCCGGTAATCATTGAAAGCCACGAACAGCATTGCCACTACGGCGATGCCAAGACCGATTAGCTGTTTGACCCAGTAATTTTCCGTCGGCTGCGCGTTATGAATCTGAATCGTGCCGAAACACACGATACCAATCGCCAGCACTGCTAACAGCCAATCGAAATCACGTAGCCCTCGTTTTTGAATTATGGCAACCATTGATAGTTGCGGAGAACAGTGAAGAGTGAAAAGTGAAGAGTGAAAAGTAAAAAACCGTTTCTTTACTATCGGTTCATTACTCCTCAGTTCACTCCACCACTACTCAATTACTTCTCACTCTTCACCTTTCACTCTTCACCTTCACTCTTCACCTTTCACTCTTCACCTTTCACTCTTCACCTTTCACTCTTCACCTTTCACTCTTCACCTTTCACTCTTCACCTTTCACTGATTCCTCGCTATCGTCTCCGTTTTCTTTGGAGTCTTGATTTCCGGCTTGGGGGTCTTAGCAACCGGCAATGCTCCCGGCGGCTCTTCGTTGCGAGTTTTGCGATAGTAGACGTCATATACGCGCCTGACGGCGGGAGCAGCATGCTGGCCACCAAACCCCGAATTCTCTATTAATGCTACGAGGGCAATTTCAGGCTTGTAGGCCGGGGCGTAGGAGACAAACCAGGCATGATCCTTGTTTTTCCCGACGTCTTTTCCCAGACCAACAACCTGCGCGGTGCCTGTCTTACCTGCGATGTCGAATCCAGCCATACGAATAGCTGCTCCCGTGCCACCGTTATTGACTACGCCCCACATTCCTTCAACTACGGTGTGATGTATGTCTTCCGGAATCGAAAGCACTTTCGGGTTCGGCCGAGTTGGGTCAAGCGGCTTGAAGCCGCGATCGGGGCGGTAATCAGGCGTACCGGGCACGCCGACAGGTTTTAGTTCTTTAAGGAGATGCGGCACATAGAGCTGGCCGCCATTGGCGACGCCGGCAACAGTACGCAATAACGCGATGGGAGTAATGATGTCGTAGACCTGACCGAACGACGCATAGACAGTATCGATGTCTTTCCAGTCGGGGTTCTCAGGCTGGGTCCGCTTTTTCAGCTCGGGAGACGGCGTTAAATTGAGGACCTCGTTGGGCAAGTCGATTCCGGTTCGCTTGTTCAAGTCGAATTCGTCAACCATCGACATGATGCCGTCAAGTCCCATCTTCAAACCGAGACGATAAAAATAACCATCACAGGAATGCGTGATCGCGGACTTGATGTCGGGCGTGCCATGATTTCCCATGCAGCGCGTAAATTTGTTTCCGACCTGGATGCCACCGCCGCAAACGAGAGTAGAATGATCAAGCGTAATTGCACCCTGCTCGAGTCCGGATACGGCCATGGGAATTTTCCAGGTGGATCCCGGCGGATAACGGCTTTGTACTGCGCGATTAATTAAAGGCTTTTCCGGATCGTTGAGCACCGAAACATACTCTGCGCGTCCCGCTTTCGTGCCGATGCGCGAAAAGAGATTCGGATCGAAGGTCGGAGCAGACGCGAGCGCCAAGATTTCGCCGTTGTTCGGATCCATGGCCACAAGTACGCCGCGGCCGGTGGCTGATGTGCGCAATTGTTCTTCAGCCGCGATCTGCAAGTCCAAATCGATAGTCGTAACCAAGTCCTGACCCGGCTGCGGCGCGATCGTCTCAATCTCATCCTGTATTCGTCCGCGACTATCGACTATCACCTTCCGGTAACCATCTTTGCCACGCAGGTAGTCGTCATAAGTTTGCTCTAGTCCGCTCAGTCCGATTATGTCACCGGGCTTTAGTCCCTTATCTTTGTAGCTCGATTGCTTCAATTGTTCAGGACTGATCTCGCCCACATAGCCAAGCACGTGCGCCAGCATGCCATCGGACGGATAGCGGCGCTGTGGTTGCTGCTCGACACGCAGCTCGGGATATTCGAGTTCATGCGCTTCGACCCAGGCGATGTCGCCGGGGGTGGCGTCCTGTTTGACGAGAATAGATTCGAAGGCCGGCTGCGAGCCGATTTGTTCGAAGCGATCACTCAAAAGGTCGCCGTCAACCATCAATGCTTCCGCCAAAGGCTTCGCCAGCGAGATGAGCTTTCGATCCCGCAAGTCTTCGCGCGAAAGGATGACGTTGTAAATTGGTGTGGAAGTAACCAGCGCATGCCCGTTGCGATCAAAGATAACCCCGCGCGGGGCCGGAATGGGCAACAGCCGAATACGCTGGTTTTGTGCTATTTCGGCGTAATATTGACCGCGGACCAGTTGCAGGTAATACAGCCTGACCCCGAGCAGCGCCAGCAGCAGAATCACAAAGCTCTGGACAATCCAAAGGCGGCTGCGAAGATTTTGCGAGGAGTCTTCAAATTTCATAAAAAACAAAAAGTCAGAAAGCAGAAGCCAGGAGTAAGAATACAGCAGTCAGAACAAGGAATGGAAAAATTCATTTCCAGCGGTTCATCTTCTCTTCAGCGCACTCGGGCCGCGGCGCGCGCCTTTTCGACGCGAAGCAAACGTGCGGCGTTGCCGGGCGCGTTCGGTGAAAAGGGAATTGAGCAAATAAAGAGCAAAGGTTCCCACCACCGTGGTGGCGATCAACCTGTAGGACATTGTCTGCATGAAGGGCATTGTGGGTGGATAGCCCAGTGAGCGGTGCCAAAAAACGTAAGTTGCAGAGTCGATTATCGAAGCGGCAGCCAGAACCGGAATTCTCAGCAATGTATTTTCCAGATTAACGCGCGTGGCCGCAAAATAAATAAGATAGGCAGTCAGCGTCTTTGAAAAACCGCCGGCGCCGATAAGTCCGCCACTGGCGGCATCGACGGCGAGACCGGCGACCGTGCCTACGATCAGAGCATGCCACGCTTGCCCCTGCAAAGCGATATAAACAACCACAATCAACGGAAAGTCAATATAAGAAAGCGGCGACCAAACACGCCCCAGGCACAACTGCAAAATTATAGCTGTCGCTAGTGCGGCCGCAATTTTAAGTTGAGGCATCGTGGAACAGTGATATTTGAAAAGTGAAAGGTAATTTGTAGAAAGATGCTCCGCTTCTCACTTTTCATCTTTCACTTTTCACTTCTTTGGTTTTATCTACGTTTGGCAGGGTCTGTTCGGGAGCAGGCCGCGGTGGCGCATGATAAAGCAGCACCGCCACATCCTCAAGTTGGTCCAATTTGGCGCCCGGTCTGATAAGAATCTCGTGAGCTTGTGTTGCCGTGCCGGGCTTTATCTGAACGACCTCACCCACAGTTAAGCCGGGAGGATAAATGCCGTCCTGGCCGGTTGTCAGAATGTAATCGCCGGTTTGAACTTTTTCGAGCCCTGAAACATAGCGCATTTCAATAAGACCGTTCTCACCCAATCCTTTGACCGATCCAACCGCTCCTGAGCCTCCCAACTGTCCCACGATTGCGCCGGCTGCGGCTTTGTCATCGGTTACGAGCATCACTTGTGCAGTCCAGGGACTGAGGGCGATGACGCGCCCGACTATTCCGCTACCGGTGACCACAGGCATATTAAGAGCGATTCCGGAAGCGCTGCCGCGGTTTATTGTGACCGTATTGAACCAGGCGGATGAATCACGTGCAATCACGCGCGCTGCAACTTGCTCATAACCAGTTTGCTCTTTGAGATTGAGAATTGCCTTGAGGCGTTCGTTCTCACCAGTTGCCTGTTGCGCGTTGCGCAGTTCGAGCCGGGCGCGGGACAGTTCTTCTTTCAACCGTTCATTTTCGGCCGCGGTGCTGCGAAAATTTACGATTTGCCGGATAAAGTTTGTGCCCGCGCCACTGGCGCCCGAGGTAATGCTTTGTGCTGGCGACGCCAGTGCCTGTATCCAAACTCTCAGCATCCGCTGCCGCGTCACATTGTCTCGCGCATCGACCGCCATTATCACGAGATTGGTCAACAGCAGAAGCGCGAGCCAAATCGGCGCGCGCTGGCGAATCTCTCTTTGCGTGCGAATAGCCGCCATGAGTTAGTAAATCGTCTATAGTGAATCGTAAATCGTCGGGACCTGTTAATCGGGCAGTTTTTCTATTTACTATTTACGATTCACTATTCACTAATTTTCTACATTCCACTCGTCATAGTGTTTTCCCACTTCACCCGCTTGAGCAGATCAAAGTCGGAAAGCATTTTTCCTGTTCCCAGCACCACCGATGCAAGCGGGTCCTCGGCCACCGACACCGGCAAGCCCGTTTCAATCGAGAGCCGCTTATCAAGATTCTTCAAAAGCGCGCCGCCGCCCGTCAACACGATGCCGCGTTCGACTATGTCGGCGGATAGTTCAGGTGGAGTGCGCTCCAGCGCGACACGAACGGCGTTGATGATCGTGGCGATAGAATCGGCAAGGGCTTCACGAACTTCCTCGTCCGTCATCGTTATGGTCTTGGGTATTCCTTCGATGAGGTTTCTACCGCGCACTTCATAAGACAACGGTTCGTCAAGTGGATAGGCTGAGCCCAACTCGATCTTGATTGCCTCTGCCGTCCGTTCTCCAATCAACAAATTGTACTTCCGTTTGATATAGGAAATGATTGCCTCGTCCATTTCATTTCCCGCAACGCGAACGGCGCGCGAGTAGACAATGCCGCTTAGACTGATTACCGCAATGTCCGTAGTGCCGCCGCCAATATCCACCACCATGTTTCCGTGGGGCTCAGTTATCGGCAGCCCGGCGCCGATTGCCGCCGCCATTGCTTCTTCGACGAGATAAACTTCCGAAGCCTTGGCCCGATAGGCCGAGTCTTCAACTGCTCGCCGTTCTACCTGCGTGATCTCGGAAGGTATGCCGATAACAACTCTCGGGCTGACCCACGTCTTGCCGTTGTGAGCTTTGCGGATGAAGTGCTGGAGCATTTTTTCCGTCACTTCAAAGTTAGCGATAACACCGTCCTTCATAGGACGAATCGCGACTATATTGCCGGGAGTTCGTCCTAACATTTCCTTTGCGTCTCGTCCGACCGCCTCCACCTGGTTCGTGACCTTATTAATTGCCACGATTGAAGGCTCCGAGACGACGATGCCGCGTCCCTTCGCATAAACAAGGGTATTAGCGGTGCCCAGATCGATAGCGAGATCGCTGGAAAACAAGCTGAATATCGATTTAAAAGCCATTTATTAATCTCTTCCCGTAAATCCGAATATGAGAGCATTGGTTGGGTCGCAACTACAGTTCATCACGAGTAGCTTTCCCCAACTGCCATGACAAATGTCGAATTAGATTCACCACCAAACGGGCAAGTCCGAAGCGGAGTCACTATTCGCCAGCTACTCATTAAGTACAAGCTCCCGGCCAACAGACCAAGATACACTGATTTTCGATCTTTACGCTATCAGGAAAAGGGCTTTGCGTCGTCATGTTCCGTCATATTCGTGCCTGAGTTCAGCTCGCCTGATACTTTTCTTTCGCGGTAGCGCGACGTCGAAAAGCGAATGCAGTTTTTGTTTGCGGCCTTGGCTTCGTACATTGCTGTGTCCGCGGAAGCGATCAACTGTTGCGGCGACGAGGCGTGAAGCGGAAAAGCCGCGACGCCGAAACTCGCGGTCAGCGACAGTTTCAAATTTCGCCCGGCGTTAAACTGGTGGCGCGAGATTTTTTCACGAATGCGTTCCGCTACCGTTCCGGCAAGGTCTATCTGCGTGTCCGGCAGCACAATTACAAACTCATCTCCGCCATAGCGCGCCACGGCGTCAGTGTCGCGAATCGAAGACAGAATGACCGCCGCCATTTCCATCAACACATGAGAGCCGGCAAGATGCCCGTGAGCGTCATTCACGCGTTTGAAGTCGTCGAGGTCGAGGAACAACGCAGCCACGCTGGTACCATAGCGGCGCGCGCGACGAATCTCATTGAGAAGAAACTGTCTCAGGTAACGAGCGTTGTGCAGTTTCGTTAAATCGTCGGTTTGTGACAGCCGTTCGGCTTCGCCGATCCGCACTGCGTTTGCGAGCGCCGAGGCGACGGGCAGAGACAGCGCGGTAAGAATCTCTATTTCCGCTTTTCTAAAAGCGCGCCGCCGGCGATTTCCTTCAAGGACGCCAAGAATTCGTTCGCCGCAGACTAATGGCACCGCCAGAAATTGTTCTCCGTGCTCCAGCTTTCTGATAGTGCCCATGCCGGCGGCGGCGAGCTTGGTCGCTTTTGATTCTGAACCGAGGGGCATTGTTTCTCCCGCCATCAGCAGCCGGCGCCATTCGTCCGACGCGTCGGCCACAGCATCATCGGGGTTAAGCGAGGCCACCGGCTCCAGAGTTGCGGGCTCGGGTCCTTTGTCTTCCGAAAATAAATATATGGTCCAGCGGTCGGCCTGGACCAGCGGTGCAAGTCCGGCTAGCGCCGTATAGGCTGCGCTGCTTTGGTCGCCTATGAAATGCAGCGAGGAAACGAGCTCGAAAGCGGCTCGCAAGCTACTCGATTTGATTCTGGCGGGCAGTTGCGTCGCCGAGCTTTTCTCGGGCGCGCTGACGATGTCGGGTAGTTTCAGGTCACCGGTAGCACCGTGACCCTCGATCTCATGAAGGATAGCCGGTAGTTGAGCTGCTTTGTCGGCAATCGCCCGGAACCCAAGTCGCTTAAGGGTAGCGCCGTCGAGGCTACGGTACGTTTGCCCGTGAAAACCACTCAACTGTCGCCGGCAGGCAATTAGAGGAGTGCCTGGCCATGAGGTTGTCGCTTGTTCGATTGCGCCCTGGATTTCAACCATGTCCGCCCCGGGCACCACCTCGTACAGAACGGCAAGCGGTAATTCTGAGATCTCGTCGACACTTTCCGGAGTCGGTCGTGGTGCACGCGCGGCTCCAGCTTCGCGCAAGCCCTCTATCAGCGTTCTCACGCCCGCCAGCCGCAGAGCCTCAATCAGCTCGAAAGCGGGCGCTTCGTGCGCATCGGTTAGCAGAATTACGTGCCTTAACATGAACTTTGAAATCCCTGCCGGCCAGGGGCATTCGAGTTACAAGAAATGATCCCTATTCAAGTTTTTGAGGGACGCGTGGAAACTGCGAGACGATAGGGGGTCACATTGCCTCGCGAATCTTCCGCGTCGATATTAATCTCCTGGGCTCCCGGAGGTGCGGTCACCTGTAACTGAAACGAGCCTTCGCTCGGCACGATCGTCTCTCGCCCGCCGGCTCGTATGGTTGTCCCCGGTTCTGAACGGCCACGAATCAAGTAGATATTTCCACCCAGCAACTCCGCAACCAGATTAGATACTGGGACGCGCGAACCCGTTCCCCGCGTGGTAATAATAAATTTCTTCGGATCACTCCAGTCGCTCGTTTGGCCAGTCGCCGCCACCGCTCGCACGCGCCAGAAGTAAACTCCCGGCCGCAGATCGCTCGCTGTGAATTCATTGGACGCCAATTGATCGCGTTCGATGACTTTGCCATCAGCCACGAAAAATGGTGACGTCGCAACTTCAACTCTATAAAAGGCCGGCGTGCCAGTCTGCGGTCGCAACCATTTCAAAGAAATAGTTGCTGCACCCCTGTCGTTCACTAAAACTTTTTCGAGATCATGAGGCTCTGAGGGCGAAGGCACATCCAACAACTTTTGCGGTCGCGAGATGGTGCCCGAAGGATTGACGGAAACATATTCACCGCCTCGCAGAGTTCGCTTTTCGCCTGATCGATCCGTGGTTTCGATCGCACCCGTATTGATGCGAATCTCTTCAGTGCCTTCCGGATTGACACCGAAACTCGCGCCCGTCTGCGCGCCTAGTTTGTTTTTCGTCTTGGGCGTCTCGACCACGTTGTTAGTGCCTTCGGGTTGCTCCTCAGTGCGTACGTACATCTGCCCGCTGTCCACCACCACGTGCACATTTGTTTTCTTGCCATCGTCCTCGCTGGCATTGTCGCGCACGATGATCGTGCTGTTTGGTCTAACGACGAGGGTCGAACCGTCTGCCATGCTCACGCGCGCCCGGCCGCTAGCCTGCGTCTGCACGGTGTCGCCTGGATAAAGTTCAGTGTCGGCACCCGGAATAATCGTCTCACGCGTGGCCGAGCGAATTACGCGCACCTCACCCTCGAACGAAATAAACCGCGCACCCGAGGAAGGCTTGGTTCCTGTCCCCACATTGCGGAGCGGATTTCCATATTTCCAGACGTAAAGCGCTGCGCCGGCAGCGAGCCCGCAGAGAATAAAGATGGCGATCAGGAGGTAGACGACGCGCTTTTGGACTACCCACCAATCAAAAACAAAACGCCGGGTCCTGGTACTCATTATTATGGAAGCTATTTGGAGCTGAGGGGCAACTGCAAATCGCGAACGTTCAATGCCGTAATCAACGGCCTGAGGGGCATTCGATTACGTTCTTTTCAGGTGTGAAAGTCGGGCAGCCGTTTGGCGCAAATTCAAGTTCAATCCGGGCAGGCGCTAACGGCAACACTACCGAGGCGAATCTAGCACAGCCGCAAGAGGCCGTTCAAGCTTATTAAAACCGCAGGTAAACAATGGCGGGTTTAGCTACTTCTCCACCGACTGCTCATCCGGATCCTCAGCGAAGACGGAATCGAAATCCTCTGGCATTTCCACGTCGATATCCATTTCCGCTTCTTTTGGCCAGAGAATCGAGGCCGCGACCGACGAAAGCAGGACTACGGCGACCACGACCAGCGAGATCCAGACGGGAATGACGATATGGAACCCCTCAATCAGCATTTTTACGCCAATGAAGGTCAGCACGATTGCCAGACCCATCCGCAGATACTGAAACTTTTCAACGACACCAGCCAGTAGGAAATACATGGAACGAAGGCCCAGGATGGCGAAGACGTTGGAAGTGTAGACGATAAAGGTGTTGGTCGTGATGGCGAAGATTGCCGGTATCGAATCAACTGCAAACACAAGATCCGTCACTTCCACAATGACCAGCACCAGCAGCAGCAGTGTCCCAGTCAACTTTCCATTGGCCCGCGTGAAGAAATGGTCACCGTCATAGTGGCGAGTGACCGGAATGTAACGCGTAACTGCGCGCACCAGCGGATTCTCTTCCGGTTGAATGTCGGCGTCTTCCTGCCGAAACATTTTGAAGCCGGTGTAAACCAGGAAAGCTCCGAAGATATAGAGGATCCAGTGAAAACGGTTGATAAGGGCAGCGCCGACGAAAATCATGGTCAGGCGCATGACCAGCGCACCCATGACGCCCCAGAACAGAACCCTGTGCTGCACTTTCGCAGGTACTTTGAAGAAAGAAAAGATCAGCAGGAATACAAACAGGTTGTCGACGGAAAGCGATAGTTCGATGACATAGCCGGTAAGAAACTTTAATCCGAGGTCAGTGCCCTGATACCAGAACACGATACCGGCAAAGATCATCGCCAGGGTGACCCAGACGGCGCTCCAGACCATCGCTTCGCGGTATCTAATGGCGTGGGCTTTACGGTTGAAGAGACCGAGATCGAGGCTCAGCATGAAAAGGATGAAGAGAGAAAAACCGATCCATAAACCTGCTGAGTTACCAATCGAGTTCATTCGTGTCAGCTAAAATACCATCGGCGTCGGAAAGCGGCAATCTGCCAAACTTTACGGTGGTATCTTAATCGGATTTACACTCTGCGTTCACGGGCCGCCACGCTGTGGGCCGGTTGCGTGACCATGCCGTCTCCTTTACAATCCGCCATTTGCTAGAGAGGTAAAGATAATGCTCAAACAACTATCGCGGCTGGAACGCACGCGCAGCATCATAATTGTCGGATTTGCCGTTTTAATGGCGGTGAGTCTCATTGTCTTCTACGCTCCCGGCAGAAACACCAGCAATGTCGAGCCCAGCAAAGACACTACCCTCGTTGCCAAGGTGAATGGCGATGAGATAACGGTCGCTGAGGTCGCGCGATTAAAAGAAAACTATATGCAGATGTTTGGCGGCCAGGTAAGCATGGCCCAGTTGGGTGGTTACAAACGCTTTGTTGATGGTCTCATTCGCGATCGGGTGGTCGCGCAGGAGGCTGCGCGTCTGGGACTCGCAGCCAGCGATGCAGAAGTTGCCGAAAAAATCCGTAAACAATTCTCCGACGCGTCCGGCCAGTTTGTTGGCATCGATCGCTATAGGCAATCAGTCACAGCGCGCTACGGCGATATCGAGTCATTTGAGCGAACTGTGCGTGACGAGATCGCACAGGAAAAATTAAGGGCCTTCATCACCGCCGCGGTGAAGGTAGGAGACGACGAGGTCCAGGAAGACTACAAACGCACGCACTCAACCTTTGACCTGGCCTATTCCATCCTCTCGGCTGAGAAGCTGGCTGAGAAGATACAGCCCGCCGAGGGAGACTTGAAGAACTATTATGAACAGCGCAAGACGGATTTTCGAATTCTTGAGCCGCAAAAAAAGATTCGCTACGTTTATATCGATCAGGCGAAGGCCGGCGAGAAGCTGCAAATTTCGGATAAAGACCTGCACGACGAGTTTGACAGGTTGTCGCCTGAGAATAAGCAGGCGGGTGTCAAAGTGCAGCAGATTGTTTTGAAGGTCGCCCGCAAAGATTTGGATGCGCAAGTCGAACAGAAGGCGAAAGACTTGATTGCGAAAGCTCGTGCTGCAAGTCCCGACAACGCTGAAAAAGTTTTTGCCGACCTGGCACGGGGAAGCTCTGAGGATCCGGCAACTGCCAAGAATGGCGGTTACCTTGCGCGGCCTTTTCGAAAAAATCCGAACAAGGTTGATGGCCTCTATGATCGAACGGTGGATATGCAGCCGGGCGATATTTCGGATATCCCCATCAAATACGCTGGGAACTGGTACATCCTGAGGCGTGGCGACTCGGTGCCCAAGACCTTCGAAGAAGCAAAGCCGGATCTGCTGGCTTCACTGCGCAACCGCAAAGGATATGCTGCCGCCGCAAAGATTGCGGAACGTGCGCAGAGCAGGTTGAAGGAAACGAAGGATCCTCAGAAAGTGGCTCAGGAGTTGGCTGCTGAAGCCAACATGAAGCCTGCCGATATGGTTAAGGAGACGCCTTTCGTTAAACCGGGCGACGACGTTCCGGGAATCGGCAGCAGCCAGCAATTCGAGGCCGTCATCGCGCCACTAAACAACCCCAGTGACGTCGGCGATCGCACGGGCGTGAAGGGTGGTTTCGCCATACCGATGTTGCTGGAGAAGAAAGATCCTCGCATCCCTGACTTTGAAGAAATCAAAACCAACGTCGCCCAGGTTGTGAAGCAGCAGCGGGCGAAAGAGCAGTTGGACCAAAAAGCAAAAGATCTGGCAGCTTCAGTGAACAGCGCCGGCGATCTGAAAGCGGCAGCAGAGAAGGCTGGATTTGAGGCCGCCAACGAAGAAAGCTATAAACTCGGATCCCCACTCGGTAAAGCAGGGACGACTCCGGCCCTCGATGAGGCTGTGTATGCGCTGAAGACGGGAGAAGTAACCAAAACGCCTCTGAAAATTGGCGATAATTTTGTCATTCTGGGAATGACGAACCGGCACGAGGCAGACCTTGCCGAGTTTGCGAAGCAGCGGGACCAGTTAACCCAAACGATGCTTTCAGCCAAACAGAATCAGATTTACGAAGATTACATCAGCGCGGTGCAGCAGCGCCTGAAGCAGGCGGGAAAAATAAAGGTCTACGCAGATGCGCTGGCGAGCCTGGAAGAAAGTGAACCCGAAGTTGCACCGGCGCCACAGCGTCCACGATTTCCCCTCCCGACCAAATAGCACGGCAGTGAAAAGTGAAGAGGAAGAGTGAAAAGTTATGCCTTTAACTTTTCACTCTTCACTCTTCCCTAAAACCTAGTATCCGCGCATCAGCGGTGCCACCTGCGACTGGGCTACGGCGGTACGTATTTGTAGTTCGTTGCCTACAGTTGTCACTTTCAAATTGTTGAGTGCGCTTCTTGCCAGGGTGCTCTTCGCCGCCGAAAGCCTGTTTATGAAAAACGCGCCGAGTTGTTTCAGGCCTTCCACGGTATCTCCAAGATTTCTAGCTGCGTAATTGTCGACCGTGCGGGCCGTCATCATTAATTCAAGATCGGCGTTCGTCATGCCGAGCGTGCCATAGACCTGGCGGACCGCGGTCAGTTCGCGCGCGATTGTATCGTTACTTAGACTAAGGTTTTCGAGGAGCGTCGGCGAAATGTTGCCACCGAATCCGACGATTGCATTCGGGTCCGTGCTCGCAAGTGCAAGCAACTCGTTGGTCGGATGTCGGCGGGCTTTGTTGGCATCGATCACGCCGCGCACACCCTCGACATCCCCCAAAGCGAGCGTGTTGGCGTCAAGCGGAGTAACAGCCAGATCGCGAACGTTGATATCAAACAATCCGAACAATCTGACCTGTCGATTCAGGCTGAAGATGTAAATCGTCTTCCCCTGATAATTCTCTTCCGAATATTTTCCATCAGCCGCCAATCTTCCGGCAGCGACCATGCCGGCGGCATTGAATGTTCCACGCGCCAGTACGGCCGTCGAAATCTTAGTGATGCCTTCCCGCGGATATTTGTAACTAAAGCCGAGAGCAATTTGTTGAAATGAACGCGGATCGAGACCGGTTTGGGTCTTAAACTTTGCCAGCTCGTTCGTAATTTCTGTCAGCTTCGTTGGATTTTCGGCCAGCAGCTTAGGCAAGGCTTCGTTGATTACTCGATTTACATCAACGAGCGCGACCGCGTCGGATGGGGGCAGAGACGACAGCAAGGTTTGCGCCGGCACGGCAGCAATAGCGCTGCGCTTCCGTTGCGCAACGCCGATGGCTGAAACTCCCAGACTGAGTACCAGAGCGAATGCGAATGCTTTCAAAATACTATTCTTCACGTAGAAAACCTTTCTTGTTTGCTGTCGATGCTGACTGACCGTTCGGATGCGCTCCCTCTGTCCTGAGGTTGGCTTGCAAATTGTTCCGATCCGCATGCATTCAACTCAGCCCCCTCAGACCCAAGGGATACGGGCGACGCAGAAAAGATCAGATCATACACTCTCCAGCAGCAGAGCCAGTCCCATCCCGCCGCTGACACAAAGAGTGGATAACCCCAGGCTCGCGCCCCGTTTGTTCATTTCATGAAGCAGTGACGTGGTAATCCGCACGCCCGTGCAGCCAATCGGGTGGCCTAATGCGATTGCGCCCCCATTTACGTTCAGTCGATCTGCAGCAAACTTCAGCTCGCGATCGCAGGCAATCACCTGCGCGGCAAAGGCTTCGTTTAGCTCGATGAGATCTATGTCCGCAAGCGAGAGGTTTTGTCTCGATAGGAGGGATCTGATCGCCGGCACTGGTCCAATTCCCATGATCTCGGGCGCTACGCCAGTCACCTCATAGTCAACAATGCGCGCTTCCGGCTTGATGCTATGCTGTCGTAAAGTCTGCTCGCCTAACACCACTACGGCCGCCGCGCCGTCGGTTATTCCTGATGAGTTTCCTGCTGTGACGCTTCCATCTTTGGAGAAAACCGGCGCTAACTTTTGCAGATCCTGACTGGTGGTTCCCGCCCGAGCGTGTTCATCGCGCGCAAAGTTAATGGTTTCACCTTTTCGGCCTTTGATTTCCAGCGGCACAATTTCCGCTTCGAATCGGCCCGAGTCAATTGCGGCGCGCGCCCGCTGTTGCGAACGCAATGCATAGTCGTCCTGTTCTTCCCGAGAAATATCGTATTGCCGTGCGAGGTTCTCGGCAGTTTCGCCCATCACCAGGCCCGACAGCGGATCGTTGAACCCGTCGCGATACATGCCGTCGACTAACTCCGTCTTACCCATGCGCATGCCCCAGCGCGCCCCCTCAGCAAAATAAGGAACACGTGACATGCTCTCGGTACCACCGACAAGCACGACTTCTGCCCGGTCAAGCATGATTTGTTGCGCTGCGAGAATGATTGCCTGCAGGCCCGAACCACATGCCTGGTTCACGGTAAAGGCCGGCACGGTATCGGGCGCGCCCGCGCGATATGTAATCTGCCGCGCCACGTTTGGTCCCCCACCCGCCTGTCGCGCGCAACCCCAGATGGATTGTTGAATCTGATCTGGTTGCAGGCGCGCGCGCTGCAAACTGGCGCTGGCCGCGGCGACACCCAAATCCGCAGCGGTCCACGAGGCCAGTGAACCGCCAAAGCGGCCGATAGGCGTGCGCACTGATGCTGAAAGATAGACGTTTTTCATTGTCGGTTTGTTAGCGGAGTTTTATTGAAATTGTTTGACTAAAAATGGTAGCACACGCTAGAACTAACTCCGAAACACGCGAAATCCGCCCGCTCATCACCCGCAATCACCGCTTGTAAACGCAAACTGTGCAGTTTGCGCCACTGCAGCACCGCCTGCTGCCCAATTGATCTGGACCATAACAAATGCCCGAACGCGTCAACACTGCCGCGCGCCTGGAAGCCGCGAGATCAAAAATTGCGGAGTTGCTCTCAGCCCATGTCGAATGGTTTTGCACTTTGGATGGCGCGGATTCACACGCAGTGCAACGCAGCGAACTGGATATCGCCGTGACTTACGGCCGCCTTATTCTGACGAGCTGGACGGAAAAGGGAAGTCGTGCCTGGAAGATTTTTGACTGGCAGTGGACTGGCGAAAAGTTGATTTTCAGGGCGTCGCGGCGATTGGGAGCAGAGCGTCCCCTCATCGAACTCATCCCACGGGCTGCGGCAAGGGCGATTGCCTTAACGGTGAAAACGGCGCGCCAACAACGCGCGACTGAAATGGCGAGACTGGCTTGTTCGTTTCAACCCGGTGCAAGAATGGAACGTGCGGCGTTGAGCCCGGGCGCCAGACGCGGCCAGCCTGGACGATACGCTCGCATTGTCTTGCGACAGAAACATCAGCGGGTTGCTGTGACCGGATCGGTTGCCGCAAGCAAAGCAACTGATACGGACGCTTTCCTCTCCGCGGCGCTTATGTGGTTCAAGCGAACCAGCGAGCGAGCTCGTCAGCCTTACATCCAACAGCTTTGGCTGCTCTTAGACAAGGCTTTGCTGAAACCGACCCTGCAACGAGTTGCTTTGCTGCGCGAAAGCCTGAGAGACGCGATCGTGGTTTTCGAAGTCGACCAGCAATTGACTGAGCTGAGAGCAGCCGAAGTGCCTGCGCGTAAAGATCTATGGAAACGCAGGCTGGCTCGCTTTCCCCCGGTTGCCGCAGTCGACATAAGTAAAACTGCCAGACAGATAATTACTCTTGCTCCCGATGCCGTTGACGTCGTTTGTGCCCGTTATGGAGAAACGCTTCGTTATTTCGGGTTACCGTTCGCGCGTGTGCGCCGGCTGTTGGGAACAGAACGACTGTGGTTCGGCATTGATGGACCGCACCGACGCCTGCTTGATGGGCCGAGCGAAAACGAGTGGTTCAATTTCATGAAAGCCTTACGTGAGCATCGCTCTGCTCATACCACCGACCATCACCATGCGTTATATCGAAATGCTGCTGAGGCCTGGCTCGAATCCATATTGCGACGCGACATTACACGCCTGGATCCCGGTTTGATCATCGCGCCGTTGCACGCGCAGTTTCGAACAGCGCGTGGCGGCGTGTCGGGTGTTCGTCCAGTCGACCTGCTGGCCTTGCGACAAGACGGCCGCTTGGTGGTCATTGAACTAAAGGTTTCTGAGGCCCGCGAGCATGTATTGCAGGGGGTTGACTATTGGCAGCGCGTGGAAGCGCATCGCCGGCGCGGCCACATCGCGAACGCCAGGATTTTTGGTGACAGAAGGATTAGTAATGAAGCGCCACTTGTCTATCTGGTGGCGCCGACCTTGCGCGTCCACCCATCCTTCAATGCGCTGGCGCGCTCGATCGATCCCCACGTTGAAATCTATCGTTTCGACGTCAACGAAGATTGGCGCGCGGGAGTGCGCTTGATGCGGCGCCTGCGCGTGAACTAGTCCCGCCGTGTCGGGGGACTTCTAACAAGTGCCGGCCTCACAGTTGTTAATACTATGGCTGACTAGCGGAGAGGGACCGGTTTTGTAGTCCAAAAGCGCGTGGGTTCTCGCCGATGATGGCAGCCGCGAAAAAGCGTGGCACGTAGTACACGTTTTCATAGCGAAATCTTTCGTCGAGCTTGCTGCGATCGGCAGTGAGAGCGCAGATGCTGCACTGTCTGTTCTGATCGTTGGCGAGAAATTTCAGGTCGCGCGCCGTCTGTTGTCCGCCGCGGTTGTACGCCAGGAGCGCCAGGGCCTCCTTCATCGGGTCGTCCCTGAACTGCTCGAGGCCGTCGCTGATGTAGCGCGCCGCGGCGTCGGCAGATTTTTCCACGTCCAACAAATCCTGTGTTGTAAGTCCGAATCGTTCACCGGTCCCGGGAAGAAACTGAAACATCCCGATGGCGCCCATGGGATTTGGCGATTGAATGTTTTCGTATTCCGACTCTACCCATGGCAGATAAAGACCGATCAGTGGTGAAATATTGCGCGCCTTGAAAGCAGACATCAGTGTGGGCGCCTGTACCGCGCCGCGCTCGAAGACGAGGCGCAAATCACGCGGACTTGAACTCTTGTCGCCCGGAGGTGCAATGCGGCGGGCGTATTGATTAACCGCCTGCTGAATGTCCTCTATGAACGCAGCCGCGTTCGTGGGCAGCGGCATCTATATCTTCGCGCAGGTGATGGACCGCTACTTCGCGCTGAAC
>DATGYM010000033.1:0-18915 GCA_035297925.1 Pyrinomonadaceae bacterium
AGTTGGCGCGACTAACCCCAACGTGCCAGCCTACAAGCCGTGCTTCCTGGCGCTGATTCAGCATTTTCACGAGCTGGGAGTCGCCGAACTCACCGGCCATCTCCTGTACGCCATACCGGCCGGAGAGCACACCGTCGCCCGGGAATGGCTGGAGCGCCGGGGCATTCTGGCGCAGGCCGCCGAAGCCGTGGCGTCGTTGCGGGAGGGGAAAGAGACCTCGATCGACGCGATGTTCGAGCGGATCACCGCCCGCTTCCTCGACGCCTGGGAGGACGCCGCCGCACTGAACACCTTCGGGGAGGCGGTTGCCGAAGTGATCGAATTCCGGTCGAGCGAAGGTGAACCGGTCGAGACAAGCGTCGACGACTGGCGGCGCTTCGCCGCGCGCGCTTCGCTCTACGCCGCCCGCGAGAAGGCGCGCGAACTCGGCGTCGACGTGGACTGGGACTGCGAGGCGGCCAAGACGCCCGAAGGGTACTACCAGGTGTGCGGCGGCATTCCGTACGCCATCGCCAAGTCGCTTGCGGCGGCGCCCTTCGCCGACCTGCTCTGGATGGAGACCAAAACCGCCAACCTCGACGACGCGCGCGAGTTCGCCGAGGCGATTCACGCCGAGTTCCCCGACAAGATGCTCGCCTACAACCTCTCGCCATCGTTCAGTTGGGACACCACCGGTATGAGCGACGAGGAAATGCGACGCTTCCCGGAGGAACTCGGCAAGCTGGGCTTCGTCTTCAACTTCATCACCTACGGCGGTCATCAGATCGACGGCCTCGCCGCCGAGGACTTCGCCACCGCCCTCAAGCAGGACGGCATGCTCGCCCTCGCCCGTCTGCAACGAAAACTCCGCATGGTCGACTCTCCCTACCGCACGCCCCAGACCCTGGTCGGCGGACCGCGCGCGGACGCCGCATTGGCCGCTACGTCGGGGCGCACGGCGACCACCATGGCAATGGGCAAGGGCTCGACCCAGCACCAGCACCTGATACAGACCGAGGTGCCCAGGAGGCTCCTCGAGGGTTGGCTGGCGATGTGGACGCATCACTATGAGCTGCCCGGCGGGCTCCGCGTGCAGATGCGGCCCCACCGCGCGGGCTCGGAGTTGCTCGAGCTCGGAGTCTACGACAAGGGGGATGAAAAGCTCGCCAATGTGATCTTCGCCCCGATCCACGACCGGCGAGGCCGCAGCATCCTCTCGGTGCGCGACCAGAACACCTTTGCGGAGTCGCTGCGCAAGAAGCGCCTGATGACCCTCGTCCACCTCTTCCTGGTGCACCGCTTCAAGGCGGACTCGGTGCACTACGTCACGCCCACCGAGGACAACCAGTACCAGGTCGCAAAGATGAGAACTCACGGCATCTTCCGCGAGGTCGAGACCGAGGTCGGCCAAATCATCGTCGCCGACGTCAACCACCAGCGGATCTCCGAGCTTTTGGCGCCTGATCAGGAGGCGTTGGGGAGGCTGATTCGCAAGGAGAGATAGGATCTCAGACCACCTATACTAAAATGCGCCACGTTATTCCGCCCGAAGTCTCATACCGTTCAAGGGCAAGGCGTTATGTGAGATCAGCCCTTTTCTGATCGAGAAGTTCAAGCATGAGCGGATGAATCAAGAATGGGACACCTCGGGCTCACGCTTCAGTCAATCGAGAGTTTGAGATGCTCAGCCGCCTTTTTAATCTCGCAATCGACTTTAAGAAAGCGGAAAGCAACCCATGCAGGCGGGTCAAGAAGTTCAAGCTGGACAACGAGCGTCACCGATACCTGTTGCCAGAGGAAGAACCGGTGCTAATGAGTGGCTAATAGGGAAGCGGGAACACCTGCAGGGGATGATTACTGTGGCTCTCGGTCTTGGCTTACGAAAACGTGAACAACTAAATCTGCGACGCGATCAGGTAGATTTCTCGCGGAACGTGGTTGTAGCCACAAAGACCAAGGGGCGAAAGAATCGTGAAATCCCTATGGATGTCTTGAACCAGGAAGTTCGCGAGATCTTGCTAAACCTGTGTAGCGGGAAAAAGCCTGATGATTACGTGTTTGGAAACCCTGATACAAGTAAGCCTTTCACTGACATCAAGCGTTCCTTCCATACAGCATGTCGAATGGCGAGGATCGAGGGCCTCTGGTGGCACGACCTGCGGGCTACGTTCTGTACGCGTCTAGCGCTAGCTGGATACGAGGCTCTAACAATAATGACTCTGATGGGCCACAAGGATCTGAAGACGACGATGCGATACATTCGTGCCGTCCAGCTCAGAGAAATGTGCTTTCTCAGAATTTTGGTCACAAATCTCCACACAAGAAATACGGCCACCAACGCTGGCAGCCGTAAGCTTTTCAGTTGAATTGGTCGGGGCGAGAGGATTTGAACCTCCGACCTCTCGGTCCCAAACCGAGCGCACTACCAGGCTGTGCTACGCCCCGAAAAAAGTCTTCTCAAACAGTGAGTTTGCATTCTAGGGTTGAGCGAAGCACCGGTCAAGTTTGATCCAGATGGCGTTTCAAGAATTCCTGAACTCCCGCGAGTGCCCGCGCCCGATGGCTGACGATTGCCTTAACTGTCGCAGGTAATTCTGCAAAGGTTTGTTCATAACCCTCCGGCAGAAAGACCGGGTCAAAGCCAAACCCGTTCTCTCCACGTGGGGCAGGCGCAATCAGTCCATCGCATATACCCCGGGCGGTAGCTATCAAGGATGTGGGCGACCCGCTCATTCGCTCCGCCTCTGATTTCCAGCCGGCCAGAGCCATTGAGCAAACGAACCGAGCCGTCCACTTTCCCACCGCCTGTTGGCTCAAGTCGGCCAAAAGCTTTTCGATGCGATCCCGATCGGAGGCGCCATTTCCGCCAAACCGGGCGGAAAATAACCCGGGCTTGCCGCCCAGCGCATCTACCTCCAGCCCCGAATCGTCCGCCAAAGCACTGATGCCGGTTTCATTTGCGTAACTGATCGCTTTCAGCGCAGCATTTTCCTCGTAAGTTCGTCCCACTTCACTCACACTTGAAACTCCGGGAAACTCGCTGAGGTACCGGAGTATCAGGGGCAACGAACATAACGCTTCCTGAACTTCGCGAACTTTTCCAGGATTCTGCGTTGCAATCAGTATTTCCATCGGCGTCTGTGGGTTGCTAGTCATTTAACTGAGTCGCTGAACTCAACGTTTGGTGACGCCAGGCTTTTCGGGAAATAGTAGCGGAAGCAGCGTGCTGAATTGCCCCAGGGGTGAACGTGTAATTCGCTCGAGGCCGCTATCCTGCAAAGTAGTCACGGTTACTGAATATGGTAATTTTGCGATAGCGCTTTCCCGGTCCGTTGTGTTCATCCCAGATGTGCCGTTGGACCTCATTATCGCGGCGAGAAAGCCCCTGACACGATCGCCATCATTCGTATAGGTGACGACGTTAGCGGAATTCGATGAAGAATCAAAAACAGTGATTCTTTTCAGATCGTCTGGAGTCGATCCGCCAGCGCCAGTTTCGGCAAATTCCGCGTAACGTCTAACCTCCGGCTTCGACCCCATTATGAGCAAACGGTCACTCAAGCTGACTGCCAGCTCACTATCTGAGTTCTCAAAAAATTCAGTAGAGTTCGGTTCAGGACTCGAAGATTTTACTGACATATTTTTCGCAACCATTGCACGAATCCGTGGCCGGTCACGAACACCGGCTACAAGTATCGAGTGTTCGGCATCGTCATCCACCCGAACTGTGAACAAGTCATCATCGACTGCCTCCAGGAGAGTCTCGGGTTCCTCCACCCCGTAAGAAAGCAGCGCCGACTTTAGCAAAGACGAGAAAACAATGCTTGATAGTGCATCAACTTCTGAAGAGACGGCAGTTTTCAAACTTTGCCAGGCGGCGCCGGCGTTAGCAAACTTGTAGAAAGTGACTGAGTAAACACCACGGGGCACTTGCTGTTGAATCCGGGAATCGGAGTTCGGTACCGCAAATGCCGGTTTCAACCTGGCCACAACAGCTGGCTCAAGTGTAATCAGGTATCTGTCTTCAATACCGTTCGAGTATGGACGGGAGCTCCAACCCAAACTGCCAAACACCTTCGCGGCGCCTTTGGCGATTAGCCTTTGGAAGTCGGAGTCTCCGGGGGCTCTGCCCAGCAAAACAGGTAAGCCAACGGATAACAACTTGGCGCTGTTTTCTCGGGGGACATATCCGAAAGTCAACGAGTGTTCCCGGTCGAGCTGAGTAGCCATTTGCTGTAATTCTGCGTTGCTCTTCAAGCTCGCGCGTTGCCCCAAGCTTACGCCCAGACAATTCTGGACGGCTTGTTCGCTGGTGCCAATGACTATTAGACTTCCGGAAACAACGCCCACAATCTGCCGCGAGTTTTCAGGAGCAATCCATTCGACATACTCAAAGCCATTCTGAACCACTCGTCGGTTAGTAGGAGTTCCATACGTCTTTTCGGCGAGGGTCTGCAGTGCTTTCTCAAACGCGGGCCTGATTCGCCATTGAGCCGTATGAGTTTCAATGACGATAGCACCTTCGGGCTTGATATTTAGAGTTTCCGCTTCTTCTGCTGTGCGCAGTTCCGTGACGACTACGGCGACTTGCGCCCTTGCGAGAATCACCGATTCCGCAGGCCCGATTCCGGTCCAACGCATAAACGTTCGCAGCCAATGGGCGGAATGCGTACCGTGCCCGACTATGCCACTGGTCTCAAGAATCTTCCAGGCTTCAGTACGGCCAACGGCTTCAACCACCGCTAACGGATCGTCTGTCTCAAGAAACAAAAGGGAATCGGCAGGTGCGTAGGAAGCCATATTGGCGGCTTTGGGTACTGCCAACCATAGCCAACTCGTGACAATTGCAATCAGGCATGCGGCCAGCAGCAGGATCCAATGGCTTCGCTTCATTGGGTCGCATCGTAACCGCACGTAAGGTGAGGCGCAAGGTTCACCAAGTCGAGCACTGGAAATTGCTCAGGTAATTCCAGAAAACCAGCGAAGCTCAGGTGAAGACCGGTTGTTCGCGAGGCCTAAAAGCGACTAATAGTGTGGTTAAACATAGCAAAATAGCTGTTGACAATGTTTAGTCGCTACGGTAGTCTGCTCTGCGACGGCAGTGAGGATAACTGCCTTTTCCAGGGCTCTTGCCGCTGTTCCTCGTGCCTGTTTCAGCTGCCTTCGTTCTTAGCAAGGCAAATCCATCCAGAGAAACCAGTTTGTATCTAATTCCGGAAAGCTGCGCCAACGCGCGTTCTCTCCCGCAACTCCCGCCTGAATTTCTCAGAGAGACCTTGAGGTCATCCGTCTTGAAACCCACTACGCAACTCACGCACGTCGGCAGGGCCCGTAAGAACCGACTATCGAGAGCGATGAAAGCGCGTGCTCGTCTGCGTCAACAGCAAAAGATTCGCACTCTTCTCGTCGCGAGGAATAAATAGATCATGTTCAAAAAAAGCAATGGCAAGAGAAATCTGGTTGGCCTCGATATCGGATCGAGTTCAATCAAAGCCGTCGAACTCCAAAAGAAGGGCAATGCTTTTCAACTCGTCAACCTCGGGTTCGAAAACTTATCGCCTGACACCGTGGTTGACGGTCAGATTATGGAGCTCAACAACGTTTCGAATGTGATTACGAACATTTTCACTGAGCACCAGATAAAAACTAACCGGGTTGCGGCCGGGGTGAGTGGACATTCGGTGATCGTGAAAAATATCGTCCTGCCTCAGATGAGCGAAGACGAGCTGAGAGAGTCATTCAGCTGGCACGCCGAAGAACATATTCCCTTCGATATCTCTGATGTGAATCTTGACTATCAAGTGACGGGCAGCTCACCGCAAGCATTGAATGTGCTGATGGCCGCCTGCAAGAGCGACAAAATTGCAAACGTCAAACAAGCGATTCAGTTAGCCGGTAAACAGCCGGCCGTGATTGATGTGGATACTTTCGCGCTTCAAAATTGTTATGAGCTCAACTATCAACCCAGAGCTGGTGAAGTGGTGGCGCTGCTGAATATCGGCGCCTCAACCATGAATATCAACATAATGAATGGTCCGCGATCGGTTTTTGCGCGCGATGCTTCAGTTGGTGGCAGTCAATACACCAGCTTGCTGCAAAGAGAATTGGGCCTGACATTTGAGCAAGCAGAAGCTGTCAAGCGCGGTTACCCCGTACCCGAAGGCATTGAACCGCGTCCCATCCAGCCGATTATTGAAACTGTTTCCGACATCCTGGCGCTGGAAATTCGCAAAACGATGGATTTCTACCGTGCGACTGCAGAGAAAAATGAAGAATCGATTCAGAAGATTCTCATAGCGGGGGGAAGTTCCAAACTTCCTGGTCTACCTGAATATCTCGCCAAGCGCTTCGAAATTCCCGTCGAGTTGTTTGATCCTTTTCGTCAGATCGAAGTTGACGGAAGGAAGTTTGATCCAGACTACATGAAAGAGATCGTCCCTGAGATGGCTATTGCCGTCGGTCTCGCCTTGAGAGGAGTGGAAGCGGCATGATCAAGATTAATCTACTTGAATCCGTAACGGATCGGCCCACAGGGGCAGTCATGGTTGAAGCCAGGGTGACTACGCCCTTCGTCCAGACACTCCTGCTGGCGCTCACCGTGTTTGGTCTGCTGTTTGTGGGCGTTACGTACGATTACTTCAGCTCGAACTCCGAACATCGCGCGGCAGTCACTGAACTCGAGAACCAACAACGAATTAACCAGCAGATGCTCGCGGTAAACAAAGAGCAGGCAGACCTGGAAAAGAAAGCTCAGGACATCCAGGGCCGAATTGATGCCATTAAGAAACTGCGCGAATCGCAACAGGGACCGAGCGCGGTCTTGCGTGATATTAAGGTGCGGTTTGATAGCGTGCCCGGGTTGTATCTGAAGAGCCTGGAGCAGAAGGATGGCGAACTCACTATCAAGGGAATCTCGCCGAATGAATCTTCTGTGACTCGGTTTGGTCAGAGTCTCGAGTTTTCTTCCGGACTGTTTACCAACCTGAATATCGAGACGCAGCGCGAACTGGCCCAGATCCAGTCAGGCGACAAGCCACTGGCGATCTCCGCCGATTCAATGGTCTTAGTGCAGCAACCCGAAGTGGTGAGTTTTGTTGTGAAATGCAACTACAGCGCGAAATCTCAAGCTCAACCGACTGCCTCAACCAACTCAGCCGCAAACCAGGTAGCGTTGAAAAAATAAACGCACACCAATCCGCCAAACCCTACTTTGGGGAAGGAATTAAGAGATGAAAATCGGAAATATTCAAACTGTGCCCTGGTACCTGCGACTGGTGATGTTTGTTGGCCTGGCTGCCGGAATCTACGCAGGCTTCTGGTACTTCGTGACGAAACCGGTGCGCGCTGAAACGAAAACATTTAACGGCGAAATCGCGGACCTTCTGACCAAGAATACGCAGGCACAGATCGCTTCGCAACGGTTGAATGATTTTCGCGCGGTCTACAAGGCCAGGGTGGAAGAGTATGAGGAACTGAAAGCCCTGTTACCGGAACAGCGTGAACTGACGATGGTCCTGCAAAGCCTCCAGGATCGAGCGCGCAACAACGGCCTCGTGCTGAAGAAATTTTTGCCGAAGGACGATGTGCAGCAGGAGAATTACAACGGAAAGAGAATTGAAGTCAGCGTAACCAGCTCTTTTGCTTCGCTTCGCAATTTCTTTGAACAGCTCGCTCACTATCAGCGAATCGTTTCGATTACGAATTTCCAGCTCAACCAGTTGGATAAGCAGTCCTCCTCGAAAACGATCGATGCGACATTCGACTTGACGGCGTATTACGTTTCGGCTGAAAAATTACAGAAGGCGCCCGTCGCTTCCCAACCAGCCGGCTCGGGCCAGGTACCGCCGATAGCATTGCCGCCGGCAGCCAAATAAGTTAACTCAGAGAAATAAAGGACGACGCTCCAGGAAACTAATCACCATGAAGCAAACGAAAACTTTCCAAACTGCATGTGCGATCCTTCTGGCCATAGGTGGAGTGGTGTCATGCGGCGCAACTCAAACTGCGCAGGGACAGACTGCGACCAGTGCGAAGGCAACTACACCGCGCTCGAATCAAGGCGGTCGCGATCCTTTTAGAAAGTATGAACCCCCCCGCGTGGTCCTAAAGAGTGGCGCTCAAGTTTCCGCGCCTTCTATTCAGGAACGGATTGAGCAATACAAGGCCCAAAAACTGGCGGCCATGAATGCGCGAGTGGTTGCTCCGAAACCCACCACGGCCTTCCTCCTGGGGGAGATACAAGTGATTGGCATTTCTCGTTCACCGCGCGGATATGCAGCGATCGTTGAAGCCACGCCCATAAAGCTTGCGTATGTTATTTACCCCGGCGAGCGATTTTACGATGGTCAATTAGTCGCCATCGAAGACAACCGCCTGGTTTTCCGACGTGAAACTGTCTATTCCGACGGTAGACGTGAACGCTCAGTAGAAATGAAATCGCTCCGACAGCCCAGCCCCGTCGACGTTCTCGCTGCGGCCGGAGTTAGATCGGCTCCTGCTGCTTCAGCGGCTTCACAACCCGAGAAGAAGTTGGACAAGCCCGCCGCTGACAAGCCTTAGTTCTTCGGCTTCGGAGCGCAAAAAAGTTTGCGATTCCGAATCCTTCTGCGCGTAGTTGGTCCTGAACCACAACCTAAACAGACTACGCAGTTTTGACAATCAACCCCGGACGATGTCGCTTTGTGCGGCGCGCGCTTTTGGCTAGAGGCAATGAGCGTAGCGCGTGGCGGTCAGCGTCTACCAAATTCCCTTAAGGAGGGAAACGATGGTTTATCAGTCCCGATTAACAAATGCCACCAGAAGGACTACGCTCGTCCTGGTATTCCTGTGTCTGTGCGGCGTAAACAGTTTCGCTGCGTCAGACTCAAAGGTAATTGCTACTGGTGATTTAACCAGTGTCCCGCCTGCTGAGCCGGCCGCTCAACAGAAGCCTTCTCCCGCTGCTACTCCAGCCGTGGGTCTGGCGCCGGCGAGCGACAAAATGTCGCAGTCGCAACAGGGACGGCAGTATGGCCAGCCCGGGTTTGTTGGCGAACCGATCAATCTGAATGTGGTCAATGCCGACATCCGTGACATACTCAATTACATCACCGAGCAGTATGGCGTGAACTTCGTGATTGATAGTTCAGTGGGAGCAGTACCTGTGACCGTTAATGTTCAGGATGTTCCCTGGAATATCGCACTGGACGCGGTGCTCAAGGCAAACCGGTTGGGCGTCGAGTCCAATGGCAACATTCTGCGCGTCGCTACGAACGAGGTATTAGCGAGGGAATCAGAAACGCAAAAAGTAATCAACGATTCGCGACTGGACGCTTCACCGTTGGTCACCGAGTTCATTCGCTTGAACTACGCGCGTGCCTCTGGAACTTTGGCGCAGGCGGCTGGTTCAACGGGAGCATTTTCCGGCGGCGCCACAAATCTTAGTTTCAGCGGCGGCGCTGGCGGCGATGCCACAGGCGGCAGCGGCGATCAGGGCTTGCTGCCGATCATTTCACGCCGGCTTTCTCGCCGCGGTTCGATCGAGGTCGATGGTCGCAGCAACACGCTCATCATCACCGACGTTAAGGAAAACATTGATGCGATTCGCCAACTCGCGGCCATTCTCGATCAGCCGGAACCGCAGGTTGAAATTGAAACACGCATCGTCATCGCGCAACACAACTTCAGCCGGGATCTTGGCGCCCAACTTTCGGCAGGCGTCGTAAATTTGGGGCGCGGTGGCCTGGCCAACATTTCTACGTTACCGGCGACGTCAGGCGGTTCAGGCGGATCCGGGGGCGGAGGTGGAAGCGGCAGTGGCTCCCTCAAGAGTGGTCCGAATCCGCAGGGCGTTTTCGGCGGCCTGGCAGGCACCAATCAACCGCTTGGCTCCCTTGGCGCGGCCGCCGCCAGCACGGTAATTGGTTTAACCACGGGTCTGTTCGGTACCGCTCAAATAAGTGCGCTCATCACAATGGCGGAAACGAGAGGCGAGGCCAAGACTGTCGCCACTCCGCGTGTAACAGCCCTTAACAATCGTCCCGCGCAGATTGAAAGTGGCTCGCAGATTCCAGTGCAAACCACGCAGGCTGCCAGCGGTACCGCAGTAGTAACCACAACTTTCGTTTCGGTTCCTCTTCGTCTCTCCATCACTCCCCAGATCACCGACGTCGGTACTGTGATTCTCCGTGTGACGATTGAGAACAACACCATCAACACCGGCATTGCGGTCGGCGGCGTACCGGGCATAGACACTCAGCGCATGCAGACCGAGGTGCTTGTTCCCGATGGCGGCACGACTGTTATGGGTGGTGTACTTGCCGACACCGAAGGTTCTACACGTCAACGTACGCCGGGACTCGCTTCAATTCCGCTGGTGGGAAATCTGTTCAAGCGCAAATTAATAACGCGTCAGAACAGCGAGATTCTTTTCTTCATCTCACCACACATCTACAGGCCAGATTATCAGGGACGTCCAACTGCGGGAACCGTGAGCAACGGTCCGCGAACAACTCAGATTTCGCAGCCGGTCCCGCTGGGCAACCCGCAAACCAATACGCCGACACCGACACAACTGCAGCAACAGCAATCGGCTCCCCAGCAAGCAGTGCCACAAGGCCTCAACGCTCCGGCGCCGAACGCTCCGCCGGCAACCACTCCCAGTGCACGTCCTGGCAGCCTCGGCGGCCAGCGACCATAAGGTAGTAGCCATGTTCAAAGAAACGCTTGAAAACATCATGGAACGCACCGAGGGAAGCCTCGGTGCGCTCATAATGGGCATCGACGGTATCGCGGTGGAACGCTCGCTCAGGGACGAAGGCCAGGAGGCTAACCTTGACGTAGCGGCCGCTGAGTTCACGTCACTCGTCAGAAGCTCACAGAAGGCTGGTAAAGACACGGGCCTTGGCGAGCTGCGCGAGTTAATGATCTCGCTTGAAAATGCGGTCGTGATAATGCGACTCCTGGGTCGCGAGTACTTTGTAGTTTTAGCTATCAGCCCGGAAGGTAATCTGGGCAGGGCCCGCTTTGAGTTACGTAAGGCGGAACTACAACTGAAAAAAGAGTTTGCTCTTTAAGCAAGTCAGGTCTGCTGGACAATAACTTAGAAAGACCGTCTCAACTGAGGCGGTCTTTGTTTTAGTCGTGGATTTGTCCTCTTAATTAGAAAGCCAGTGGCGCTGGTTCATGGGATTCTGACGTAAGGCATGCCCCTTAGAATGATTCGCTGCCGGCGAGCGACTCGTCTGGGATTCGCTTGGGGATTGAAGACAGTTCGCGGATTTGGAATCATGGCTGAAAGAAACGCCGCCTCATTCGCGCTCAAAGCTGACGCCGGTTTGTGAAAGTAATGTTCCGCTGCTGCCTCGGCTCCGTAGATCCCATCGCCCCATTCGATCACGTTTAGGTAGAGTTCCAGGATTCGACGCTTCGTTAACGTTCGTTCGATAAAGACTGTCAGAACGGCTTCCTGTCCCTTCCGGAAAAAGGATCGAGTTGAAGACAGATACAGGTTTTTCGCCAATTGCTGCGAGATTGTGGAAGCGCCGCGTTTGAAGTCGGGAAGAGTCGGCAACCAGTCGTCATTCTCGCCTTCCTTCTTGGCTTCACGCGCCGCTTCGCGCATCCCTTCGTCCCACGCTTTCTGAAGTGCAGCATAATCAAAGCCCCGGTGAGTCAAAAAGTTCGTGTCTTCACCTGCGAGCACCGCGCGTTGCAGATTTGGCGAAACCCTGTCGAGCGTTACCCACACCTGTTCGCGTCTCAGTTGTTGTCCGCGCGCGGCGGCTTCGCGTGCGCGAGCTTCTATGAGTGAAGTGGTTGTAGGGTTGCTGCCACGCAAATGCGACACGCGAATGAGCATGATTGCTTCATAAGAGATTACACCGATGAAGATGCCGAGAAAGACGAGTAAAAGACCCTTGATAATTCTACGCATGTATTTTGGAGTTTGATTGCTGGCGCGGCGTGACAAGAATAATTTTGATTGTTTGACTTATTTCGCCCCAAAACCAATCACCGGCGCTGCTTTCCATGCCGGCGCATTGTCCAGTTGAGATCAGCGGGAGCGTTGCCGCGGATCCAGATACTCGCGCAAACCGTCTCCAATAAAGTTGAAAGCGAGCACGGTTAGCGCAATGGCGATGCCCGGGAAGATCAACGCGTGAGGCGCCGCCTGTAGCGTCGATAAGTCGCGCGCCTCTTCAATCATTACGCCCCAGGAGGGCGCCGGCGGTGGCACGCCCAGACCCAGGAAGGACAACGACGCTTCAGACAAAACCGCGCCTGCCATTCCCAGGCTTGCCTGGACGATTAAGGGTTGAATCGCATTCGGTAAAATATGAATCAGCAGGATGCGCGCGTCACTTGCGCCGAGCGCCCGGGCCGCCTGCACAAAATCATACTCACGTACTTTCAATACCTGACCACGAATCAGGCGCGCATACCCGACCCAACCGATGATGCACAATGCGAAAATGAGTTTATTCAGCCCGGCTCCTAAGAACGCGACCATCGCGATAGCCAGCAACAGGCCAGGGAAGGCGAGGAAAACATTGAACACATAGCCGGAGATAATTCTATCGAGCCAGCCTCCGTAATAACCGGCAAGCGCACCCAGCAGGGTTCCCACTAGTGCAGACACCAGCACTACGACAATGCCAACTTTCAGAGATATGCGAGCGCCGAATACCACACGGGAGAATATGTCGCGACCGGTTGAATCGGTGCCAAAGAAATATTGTGACGATGGTGGCAGATAACGAAGAGAAAGATTGGTGGCGCCGACATCGTGTGTGGCGATCCAGGGCGCAAACATCGCTACGATGACCAGGGTCGCGACGATAACAAGACCGATGATAGTCAGACGGTTCATAACTGTTTTGAATTTTGTACTTTGAACTTTGTACTTAGAACTTCGTGATTTACCAACTTGACTCGTCCTTTCAAAACATAAAGTTCCAGGTACAAAGCTCAAAGCTCCAAGTTCAAAGTACAAACCTCTAAGTTCAAAGTCCAAAATTCCAGGTTCATGAAACCCGGATTCGGGGATCGAGCCACCGGTAAACCATGTCTGTCAGCATGTTCGCAACGATGTAAGTAATGCTTATTACCAGCACGCAACCCTGAACGACGCGATAATCGCGTTTTCCAATACCATCCTCGACCAGCAGCAGTCCCAATCCCGGCCAACCGAAAATTTTTTCAGTTATGATCGCGCCCGCGAGCAGAATGCCGAGTTGCAAACCGAGAATTGTAACCACTGGGATGAGACCGTTTTTTAAGACGTGCTTGTAGACGACTTTAGTTTCGCTAAGACCCTTTGCGCGAGCGGTGCGCACGTAGTCTTCATTCAGTTCTTCAATCACCGAAGAGCGCACCATCCGAGTTAAGATCGCGGACAGCGCTGCTCCCAGCGTAACGGCCGGCAGGATCAGGTAAGTTAGGTCAAAGCGGCCAGAGGGCGGAAGCCAATCGAGTTTGACGGCAAAAACGTAAACGAGCAGAGGACCGATCACAAAGCCTGGCAAGCTTATGCCGATGAGCGCGACCACCGATGCCAGATTGTCGATCCATGTGCCTCGGTTCTTACCAGCGACGACCCCCAGAGGAATGGCAATAAGGACAGCTATGAACAAGGCGGCCAGCGCGAGTTCGATCGTCGCCAAGTATCTTTCCTTTATCAAATCAATGACTGGTCGATCCGTCCGGAACGATCGGCCCATGTCGCCATGGAGCAGAGCAGTCCAATATTCGGTATAACGATTTTGAGTGCCGTGCCACTCAAAATGGCGCTCACCTGTTGCATCGCGGGGAAACGAAAAGAAAAAAGGTGGCCGATCAAGACCGTGCTTCTGACGGAATTGCTCGAATTGCTCAGGCGTCGCCTGCTCTCCCAAAACCGAAACTGCCGGATCACCGGGAACCAGTTCGATCAATAAGGTTACCAACGAGACAACCGTCCACACTACGAGCAGAAAGATCGCAAACCGGCGCAACGTGGGGAAAAACTTATGCTTGAAAAACAGACGCACTCTGGCGTGTCTCAGTGTAGGAAGTTAGATGAAAATCGCAGGGATAATAACACGTAGTGAGGCAGGCGGATGTTATGAGGAAAAGAAAAGAACGTAGCCCGGTAAGAAAACCGGTACGAGTCGCGTGGCCCCGACAACCGCGCGCTCGCTCGGAAGTCTCCCGGGCTGCGCTCTAATGGTTGCAAACGGTATTCGTTCGCAACCAATTCGGATTAACAGGTCAAAGTTTGCTCTTCCGAACTTCACAGGTGAACAGGCAGTATTCCTGTTCTGCTAGTCCTGGCGCTTGCCTATGTGCAGCGCCGCGATTCCTCCAGTCAAATCCTGATAAACCACTTCGGAGAAACCGGCTTGCTTCATTATTTGAACCAGTCGTTCCTGATCCGGAAATTTTGATACCGAATCAGGCAAATACTGGTATGCACTCCGGGAGCCGCTTATCCAGCCGCCAAATAACGGCAGCAGCTTCGTAAAATAAAGACCAAAGAGCGAACGCAACAGCCGGCTTCTTGGCTTCGAGAATTCCAGTACCGCTACCGTTCCCGCCGGTTTTAAAACTCGTCGCAGCTCCCCAAATCCTGACTCGACGCTCACAAGATTTCGCAAACCAAACGCGATGGTTACCGCGTCGAAGCTGCGGTCTGCAAAAGGTAGCGCCAGCGCGTCGCCTTCGACGAATCGTATAGCTGAACCTGATATGGCCGCCTTCGCGGCTGCGATGTCGAGCATCGGCCGACAAAAATCGGCGCCTACGATTGCCGCCTGGCCACTCTCAAAAAGCGTGAGCGAGAGATCGCCAGTGCCACAAGCAACATCCAGGACTCGTGCCTCGCGATTGGAAAGCGTAGCAAAAAGTTCCTTTGCTACCAGGCGTCTCCAACGCTTATCGACATTACCGGAAAGCAGATGATTTAAAAGATCGTAACGAGCTGCAATAGTCGCGAACATTTCGCGCACGCGATGCGCTTGCTCGTTTGTCGATGCGCTTTCTTTGTCAGGCACAGTTAACCGGATGTAGTTATCGATATGGTTGCAGGCAGATTGCGAATGATTTGTGATTACTCCGGTTTCGCTGGAGATTTTATTTGTGGCTTTGTGAGATCTGGCTTCTTCGTGTTCGTTTCGAGTTTCGGTTCGGGGACGGCTTTAATCTCGCCCATGATCTCAACTTTGCCATAGCGTTCCATTTGCGCTTTCACAATGTCTGAGTTGCCGACAACAACCGATGCATAAGCACTATCACGAAGCAGGCGGGCTGCAGCCTTTTGCACGTCGGCGGCGGTTACTCCGTTCAGGGCGCGCATTTGTTCGGCTACGGATGGCAGCCCGTAGGTGTCAACGTTCAGCCAGGCGTCGGCCATGCCTTCGGGTGTAGCGAGTTCCTTTCCGGCGTTGGTTATCGCTTCATTTTTTGCCTGAGCCAACTCCGCATCAGTGACCGGCGCACTCGTGAGTGACTGCAAGACTTCTTTCGCGGAGGCAAGGGCCTTTCCCGCGAGCACATTGTCGACGCTGGCTCCCATCACAAACATTCCCGGCAGGATGAACGCATCGTGTCTGACGTAAGCGGGGCTGCGCGCAAGTTCCGGGAGCAATTTAAGCCATCGTTCACGCGCCAAAACCGCGAGTAGCGCGGCTGCCGGCGCTTCCGGGTCCTGCCGACTAAGACCTCGTACGGCGACTCTAACCTCAACACTTTGATCAGCAGGCGCATTGACCACGAGCGTACGTTGATCTGGCGCCGTGGGCTGGCGAAACGTCGACGGAACAACTTGTTCACTTTTCCGCCAGACGCCAAGCAATTGCCGCAGGGCGCGCATGGCTCTAGCGGGCTGCACTCCGCCGATGATAGTCAGCGTTGCATTGTTCGGACTAAGGAAGCGCTCATGTGCCAGCATCAAGTCTGATCTCTCGATACGTTCCAACGATTCGACGCTGCCACCAGAAGGACGACCATAGGGAAAATCACCAAACAGGCGTGCGGCTATCGCTCGATCGGCCAGCATCGCCGGGGAAATACTCGTTTCTTTCAGAACCTTAATGCGTCCGTCCCGCAGCCTGGCGACGTTTTCCGGAGTCAACGGCGTGCTGACCAGAGCTGTTCTGAGAATCTCGACAATTCTCTCGAATTCGCCGGCTCGGCCCTGCATCGTGATCGTCACCGAATCATAGTTGGTACTTACGTTTAACCGCCCCTGCATTTCATCTGTAAAGTATTCGCGGGTGGTAGGGTCAGGGAATAGGAGGTCCCCCAGCAGCGCCATGGTCCCCGCCTTACCCGCCAGGTCAAATGCGGCGCCGCTGTGTACGCGCAGCTTTAGCCGTACGTCCGGGGCGCCGGGGCGCGACCAGATCAAAACGCGGAGGCCGTTCAAAAGCCGAGCGCGCTCTGGTTCCATGGGGGCCTGTGCTGAACTTGTGAACTGAAGGAGAGTACAGAGGCAGATAGCGATCAACGCCTTCCTGGACAGTTTCTCCAAAGTTGTTACGTTCATAAATGTTGCGAGCCGTGGGCGCGTACGACAGTTCAGGAGCGAATTCCGATTAGTTTGGGAAGAGGAAACATCTTAGATGCCTGATATTTAGTCGTCAACCGTTTGGCATTTAACTGCATCCAACGCCATGGTTTCGAGGTATTCATCAGCTTCGGACATTCACTGGCCGGCTAATCGCTGCCGGTGAAGGCATTTGAACAGGTCGGTATTTGAAATTAGTCTCGCGAAACCAAGCTTGAAATCGGAAGGCGCGCGTATCTTTTAGCCGTTTGTCGGTAATACTAGTGGGAAGCGATTCCTGCAGAATCGGGTGCCCGATTGTCATATAGAGAAACAGACGACATTTTGCTCGAGAGGGCGGAAGCTGGGGATTCGGAAGCTTTTCACGAGCTATACCAGCGGCACCGGGATGCGGTTTTCCGTTTTTCGTATCGCCTGTCAGGATCGGTCGAGGAGGCTGAAGATATTACCCACGACTGTTTCCTGAGTTTGATCAAGAAACCGGGAAACTATCAGGCTGATCGAGCATCCTTGCGCACCTATTTGATGTCGGCGGCGCGCAATTTATGGCTGAAGCAACTGCGAGACCTGGGAAGGGAAACGACGCTGAATGATTTCGAGGATTATCGTTTCATTTCCATGGACAAAGAGCCATTGGGCGGTTTGCTCGAGGGCGAGCTCTCCGAAATTGTGCAGCGAGCTGTATCCAGTTTACCGCCATTGCAGCGGGAGGCACTGGTGCTGTTTGAATACGAGGCGCTCACATTGAGCGAAATTGCGGGGTTGGTGGGTGCCGACGTGGGTAGTGTTAAGTCCCGGTTATACCGGGCACGCGAGCGACTAAGGGGCATTTTGTTGCCTTATATTGATAGCAATAGGGAATTGAATACTAGTCGGGAAATTGTTACTTTGGAGCAGGCTTGAAATGAGCACTATTGGGCCGGATGCGCCGGGAGAGAATTTTGTTTCTGATGACGAGCTAAAGAGTTTGCTCGAGCGCTGGTTTGCTCCGCAGCCTTCAAAAACTCTCGATCAGCGAATAGCAAACAGTTATCATACGCAGATGGGAAGCCCAGACCCGGTGGCCATGTCGCCAAGCTTTCCCCGAAGTCAACACGAGGTAGTGAAGATGAAGTTTTGTTCCACATGCAAAGAAGAGTTCGCGGACAAGTTTAGTTTCTGTCCAGTGGATGGGACTCCTCTAAATGTGCTCGTTCCTGAGCCCGAAAAGAGTGTTGCCAATACAGTCCAAAGGAGCGAGCCGCTCGGCGCGGTCGAACCGGTTATGGCTGGAGCGGGTGCAATGGCAATGGCGCCACGGGGCGAGTATCACCTGACTATGATCGACGACGCAGGCCTGCTCGGCCGTCTGGCCAAGGAACTATCGGATGTCGCTCATGAGTATCAGTTGACGTGGCCGGAATTCAAGCGCGATCCGTTTGGTTTCACGAAACGTTCCCTGGTCGGCTATGGACAAATGGCCGGGAAGTTTTTCGGCAATCGCAACGTGCTTGCCGGGTTGATTGTCGCGGTCATTGCCATGGGTGCGCTGGTAGGTATTGTGGGCTTGCTTGATCGCGCTCAGCCTGGCGGTATCTCACGAACAGGCTTCATAAGCTTTGCCATAATTGCGGGCTTTATTCTAGCCGCCATTTTTATAACCTGGCTCAGCAAGAGTAAGAGCGGAGCGGTGCTTGGTGCCCCTGAGGCAGAGGCAAATAATGCCGTGCTGGGGATGGTGGTCGCGTTCTCCTTCTTTCTGCTGCTAATCGGGGGCGGTGTTCTCTATAACGTCTGGCAAAAACGCGTTGAGGAGCGTGAACAGGCAGCGGATCAGCTGGTTGTCCAGCAATACATTGACATTCCAAGCGAACAGCCGACTCCTGACGAAGGCACTGCCGGCTTGAACAAAGGCAAGGGCGGCGGCAGCAAGCCAAAACAGGAGAAGCCGGGCGGCGGCGGCGGTGGCGGCCGCGAAGAACAAAAACCAGCTTCGTTTGGGAAAACCCCACAAGCATCATTGACGGTGCCGCAGGTGGTTGCGCCTGATCCACATCCGCCGGCAATCAAGAATCCAGTGCTGCCTGTGGCCGCGACGGTGGTTGCCGACCCCATGTTGGTGCCTCCCGATGCGCGCAATCTTGCCTACGGCGATCCGAAATCGAAGAGTCTTGATCCATCCTCTGGTCCGGGGACGGGCGGTGGCATCGGCACCGGGAAAGGTGGCGGTATTGGTCCCGGTGAAGGTGGAGGTATCGGCCCGGGCCGCGGCGGTAATATCGGCGGTGGCGACTACCATGAAGGTGGAGGCGGCCCCGGCGGCGGCGGTGGCGGAACAGACTACAACAAGATTTTCAGCGGCAAAGAAGTGAATTCAAAAGCGCGCGTTCCTTCGAAACCCGAGCCGCAGTACACGGAAGAAGCGCGAAAGA
>DATGYM010000034.1:0-28522 GCA_035297925.1 Pyrinomonadaceae bacterium
TATGACCTGCTTTTCATTCCAACCGACCTGCCCGGCGATGAAAAGAAGCCGCCCACCCGCCTTCGTCAATACACCATTGGAATATCCCTGCGGGGGGCCTAGTGAGTCCGGGTTAATCAACTTGAAAGTCATAAGCACGGCTTAGTAATTTCGCATGCAAGTTATTAGATTACGCCGGAGGGGGCAAGCGCAAAATGTGACGCGACCACTCGTCTGAGCGATGAATTGAGTAACCCGGTCAATAAAAAAGGCCGCCGGAGAGTGGCGGCCTTAGTGCTTTAAGCTGGAATTTCAATCAGAGGACTTTATCGAGTCGAGTAGCGAGTTGGCTCGCCAGGTTGCCGTTGGGATCGAGCCCGCCGATAGGTTCGCTCGCATTCCCCTGCTTATCGATAATTACGATAGACGGCAACTGGTCAATGCCGAACTTCTTGGACGTGGCGCCATCAGGGTCGCGGAGGACCGTAACTTTCAACCCATACTTCTGGGAAAAAGCTCGCAGCTGGTCATCACTCGCAAAGTTCTTCGACTTTGGATCTTCAGATTCAGTGCTGACCCAATAGACCACCACGCCGCGATCGCTGTATTCGTCGGCTAGTTTTCGCACGCCTTGCAACTGCATCTTCGACAGAGGCAGCCACGAAGCGCCAAACGCGAGCACTACAACCTCGCCCCGCAGGCTATCGGATGTAATTGTCTGGCCGTCGATCGTTTGGAGTGAAAAGTCCACCGCGGTCCCGCGATTTTGGGCCACACCGAGCGAAGCGCCCAGCAGAACCAGTAAAAACAGGGCAATCAGGGGATTTCGTTTTGTCAAAAGCATTTGCTCTCCTTTGCCCGATTCCGGGAAGCGGGCAATGCGTTAGATGAGTGGGGCAGCGGTTTAGTTGGTCACACCTTCGACCCAGGCTTGTTCTACCTTAGCTTGTTCTATGCGCGCTCGCCAACAGACAATTCAGGTGCTGGCACGCCGAAAACCTCCTGGTGCAAAGCGCGGTAATCATCCCACGTGTCCATATCGCGTGCAATATATTTCGATTCCGTCTCCACGCGGCGGACTTCATCGCCATGGTCCGAAAAAAACTTTTTCAGATCTCCCGTAGCGTCCAGCATCAACAGTTCGTTTCGGAAGTGCAAATCCACCAGGACTGGATGTCCGCCGCGCTTATTCCAGGTCGGCTTTACCAGGCGCGCGCCCTTCTGCCATTCGCGAATCAGCATCCTGACAACTTCACCAGACACCGCAGCATGATCGACGGGGTTAATTACCACAGCCTTCGCTTGCTGCGGGACCGCGTGCACTCCGCAAACGACGGAAGCGCTCATCGCGCTGTTGGAATCCGGGTTGATGGCAAAGATGACGCCGCAATTCTGGAGCTGTCGATGCAACTCATCCGCTCGTGGACCCATACCGGCAACCACTACAATATCCTCAATTCCACCGTCGCGGATATTCTCTATACAGGTTTCGATCACGGTCTTTGAGCCGAATGGAAGCAGGGGCTTGAACGCGCCCATACGACTTGATTGGCCGGCGGCGAGGATAATAGCGGCTACAGCGCTGGTCTTTTGTCTTTGGTCTTTGGCCTTTGTCATTCTGGAAAATATCAATTCTGTGAGGCCCAGGACCAAAGACCCAAGGCCCAAGACCCAAGGCCAAAGGCCAAAGACCAAAGACCAAAGCCCGGATCAGTCCGGTGTTGCCAATTCCCTAAGTGCTCGCAGAGTGTATTGCCGCGCCATCTGCTTGCGCCAATTCATCACAAAGTCGGTGTTGTCGAGCGGGCGAGCCTTTACGTATGCAGCCTCGGCAGCAGCCTGCATATGGTCGTGATCGAATTCATGACCAATCAGCGCCTCACCGGCTTCGGCAATCTGCATTGGTGAAGGAGCGATGCCGCCCAGAACGATGCGAGCATCCTTGACTGGGAGCGCGGGCGTCCCGCCCTCAGATTTTTCTTCAAACTTGATCCAGGCAGCCACGCCGAGCACTGGGAAATCAAAAGCGTCGCGACGCCGGAGCTTTTTATATGAAGCACGCCAACCGTTCAGCGGCGGCAAATGAATATCGACAAGCAACTCATCGGGCCGCTTCTTCAGATAGTCAATGCCGTCATCGTTGTAGAATCCGGCAGCGTTAATCATTCGTTCCCCGAGCGTTGAAACCAAACGAAACTTTGCACCAATCGCTACCATAACGGGAACAAGGTCCGACGACTGTACGGCCCAGCACTTCGAGCTGCCTGGCGCCACCCAGCAAACGTCGCCGTCTTTCTTCAAACAGAAGTTGATACCTTTGCGCCATTCGTAATTCTGATCGTAGTAATTGCAACGCGTGTCGAGCAGCAGGTTGCCGCCAATGGTTCCCATATTCCTGAGGATTGGGGTGGAAATGGTGCGCGCCGCGTGGGCGACAACCGGATAATCGCGATTGATTATTGGATGCTCGACGATGTCGGTAAGCGTCACCGATGCGCCGATACGAATGCCGGATTTACCATCGCCAGTTATTTGATTTAACTCTGGAAGGCGCATCACGGAAACGACCGTGCGCGGCGTCTGTTGGCGGCGCTTCATGTTTGGATAGAGGTCCGTTCCGCCGGCGACAAACTGTGCGGTTGGGCCAACGTCGCCCACAATCTTCACCGCCTCCGCGATGGTGCGCGGCGTGAAGTAGTCAAATTTGGGAAGACGCATCATAAGAATTACTTTGGTCGTCGCGCTTCGCGCTCTGCCCTGGGCTACTTTATTAAGCGCCGTTGGCGTTCAGTTTCCGAAGCATCACGAATGCACCGCGACGCGCGGTATCTCTTTGCCGTCGCCACCTTCGGCCGGCGTCAGCACACGCAAAGGTTCGGGCCATTCAACCTTCGGAACCGTCTCTGGACCGTAGCGACCATGGCGGCCTTTCGCTTTTTCCCGCAGCGCCTTCAAAACTTTCTCCGGCGTCAGCGGCACTTCGTCAATGCGTACACCGACAGCGTTGTAAACGGCATTTGCAACTGCCGGCGGTATCGGCAAAAGTGGTCCCTGCCCAACCTCCTTGGCGCCAAAGGGACCATTTGGATCGGGATCTTCGATCAGGTAAGTCTTGACGTCGCACATTTCCATCGTTGTTGGGCTCTTATATTCGAGTAACGATGGAAACTTGTGCACTACATTGCGATTGGTGCGATAAGCCATTTCCTCCATCAAGATTTCGCCCAGGCCCATGTAAACGCTGCCTTCGACCTGGCCCATCACCAGCATGGGATTGATCGACTTTCCAATGTCGTGTGCGATCCAGACGCGCTCAACGACCACGATGCCGGTGTCCGGATCGACATCAACTTCCGCTATTGCGGCCGAATAACTGTAGGCCGGAGAAGGTCCGACGCCCGCGCCCTTGTACCTGCCGGGTGAACGCGGTGGCGAGTAAGATCCGACCGTGCCGATAGTGCCAAACTTCGATTCCGCCAATACGATCGCCTCGGCGAATGAGACACCAACCTCGGGATTCTCAACGTCAAACGCGCGCCGCTCAGCCAGCGAAATATTCTCAATCGGCACCGAGAGCTTTTCAGCTACGGCCATAACTAACAACTCCCGCGCACGCTCCGCAGCTTGAATCGCGGCGTTGCCGGTCATCAGAGTCACGCGACTCGAGTAGCTGCCTAGATCAACCGGAGTTAAGTCCGTATCGGCGGTCACTATACGAATGTCGAAAGGATCTATGCCCAGAACTTCAGCGACGATGTAAGCGAGAATTGAATCCGAGCCCTGTCCGATGTCGGTAGAGCCACACATCACGCAGACGCCCCCCTGCCGATCCAGCCGAAGCTGAACGCCGGATTGCGGCATGTTGTTCCAGTAGATGGGCAACCCGGCGCCGCAGATATACGAACTGCAGGCGATGCCGATGCCTTTGCCGTAGGGCAGGTGGCGATGGTTCTCGTCCCAACCGGAGAATTTGTTTTTCCAGTCTGAGCCGGCAACAATTTTGTCGATGCATTGGCCCAAACCCATGCTGCCGATGCGCAGATAATTGGCCGTCACCGTATTGGGTTTGACCAGATTCGCACGGCGCATCGCTGCCGGGTCCAGTTTCAGTTGTTCGGCGATCTTATCGAGTTGAACTTCAAGCGCGTAACGCGGCTGTGGCGTGCCATGTCCGCGCTTCGGCCCGCACGGCGGCTTGTTAGTAAAGGCGCGCAGTCCCTGAAATTTGTAACGCGGCACATCATAGGTGACTGTCTGTAACGCGCCGGTGTAAAAGGTGCTGGCAACGCCGTAGCTGCCATAGGCGCCGCCGTCCAGAAACGACTGGAAATGCATCGCCGTGATGGCGCCATCCTTTTTCACGCCGGTCTTCACGTACATGAGAACCGGGTGGCGTCCGCGATGACAATAGAAAACTTCCTCACGCGTGAGCGTCGCCTTAACCGGACGTCCGGTCATCATGGAAAGCTTGCAAACGATTACTTCATGATTGAAGGGATCGCTCTTGCCGCCAAAGCCTCCGCCGTTTGGAGTGGCAATAACGCGAATGTGACTCGCGGGCAGCTCCAAAACTTTTGCCAACGCGCGATGTACATAGTGTGGCGTTTGCGTCGAGCTCCAGAGCGTTAGCTTGCCGTCCGGATCAAAATTACCGACAGCGGCGTGCTGCTCCATAGGCAAATGGGTATTCCCCTCGTAGAAAAAGGTATCCTCGCGAATAAGGTCCGCCAGCGCAAAGCCATCTTCTACGTTGCCAAATTCCAGTGAAACCTTTTTGTGTATGTTTCCTTGATCGCCATAGTCGTGAATGCGAGGCTCCTCAATGAGGATAGCTTCATCGATTGAGGAGATGGTGTTGAGCCGTTCATATTCCACCTCGATGAGGTTCATCGCATCGAAGGCTACGTCTTCATCGATTGCCGCCACAGCCGCGACGGGATCGCCTATGAACCGAACTTTGTCGATGCAGAGCGCATGTTCGTCCTGGCTAACGGGGAGAATGCCGTACGAAATAGGAAGGTCGCTTCCGGTGATCACGGCAAGCACGCCAGGCAAGGCTACAGCTTTCGAGACGTCGATCTTTTTAATCAGCGCGTGGGGCAGATGGCTGCGCAGGATCTTACAAAAGAGCATACGCGGCAAAACGATGTCGTCGGCAAACTTTGTCTGCCCGGTACACTTCGCCCGGGCATCCACCTTTCGAAAAGGCTTGCCAACAACATTGAGAAGCTTGCCGTTGTTGTTTCCGTTCTTAGCCATTGAATTCTCAGCGGCGAATTAGCGCCGACGAACGCTTATGTAAACCGACAAAGGTCAAACTCAAAAACACTGCTCAGGTACCACAAGCCCAATGCTACTCCAGTCCATAGACGCTCTCGCGAGGCAATTCCATCTCTTCGCCGCGCATTCGTGCGGCAGCCAGTTCGACCGCTTCGTAAATCTTTATGTAGCCGGTGCAGCGGCAGAGATTGCCCGAAAGCGCTTCCTTGATAACTTCCCGTGAAGGATTCGGATTCTTTTTCAATAGCTCCTCTGCCACCAGCAGAAAGCCGGGTGAACAGTAACCACATTGGGCGGCGCCCGTGTCAGCAAACGTATCCTGCAAGGGGTGAAGTCGAGCGCCGTCAGCCATCCCTTCGATTGTTTTGACTTCCTGACCCTCTGCGTCGAGCCCTAACATCAGGCAAGAGAGAATCGAACGCCCGTTTACCAGCACCGTACACGTGCCACACTCGCCCAGCTCGCAGCCATGTTTCGTCCCCATCAGACCCAGATCTTCGCGCAACACTTCCAGCAGAGTCTTGTGCGGCGCAAACGCCACCTCAGCGGTTTCGCCGTTCAGCGTAAACCGCACCTGGGTTTTTTGTTGATTTGGATCGAACATAATTCTCGCGGAAGAAGTTTAGCAAAAGCAGGCGGGAAACCGCAGGTGCGTGGCCCTAACTTTTCGTTGTGGTCACGTCTTTCTTGGTCTTATTCAGGATCGTGTTATCGATCAGGCGGGTCTTGCCCACATAGGCCGCAACGGCAAGCAGGGTTGGGTGTTCGTCTACTTTGTCGAGCTTCTCAAGCGTATCGGCATCCACCACGCTCACGTAATCGACCCGTACGCGCGGTTCGGTCTCAATCACCGTCCGCACGATCTCAGCCAGCTTGCCGGTGTTTCGTTCACCCTTCTTGAAAGCTTCCTTTGCCTGCATCAAGGCACGATGTATTACTGTGGCAGATTGCTGTTCTTCTGCGTCGAGATAGAGATTGCGCGATGAAATGGCGAGACCGGAATCCTCACGCACAGTGGGCAGGATAACGATCTCGGTATCAAACGCCAGGTCACGCACCATGCGCTTAATAATCAAAGCCTGCTGCGCGTCTTTTTGACCAAAAAACGCAAAGTCGGGACGCACGGTATTGAGAAGGATCGCCACAACGGTCGCCACGCCACGGAAGTGGCCGGGCCGCGACTCGCCCTCCAGCAACTTTGAAAGTCCACCCACATTTACATAGGTGGAGAAATCCTTTGGGTAAATCTCTTCCGCGTTCGGAGCAAATATATAGTCGACGTTGTAATCAGTCAGCAGTGCTGTGTCTTTGGTCAGGTCGCGTGGATAGTGTTCGTAATCTTCGGTCGGGCCAAACTGGGTAGGGTTTACGAATACGGAGACGACAACGATGTCACACATGCGCCGCGCTTCTCTGACGAGGCTCAGATGCCCTTCGTGGAGCGCGCCCATAGTAGGCACTAATCCGATCGTTCTATCCTGGTCGCGTCGAATTTTGCGCGCCACCGAAGTCATGCGCTGGCGGCGATTGATGATCTCCATAGTAAGTGTTACTGAATCGTAACTAGTGAAGGCAAGAAGCGGTTTATTCGCGACTGACTTTGCGGTACAAACTTCACGACTTACGATTCACCGGTTTTGCAAGCTTGAGTTGTTCCGCCGCCTCTGCCGGCAGCGCATAGGATTCCTCTTCCGAGGGATAGGCGCCGCTGCGCACATCATCAGCGTAGCGAGTCACCGCTTCAGTCATCACCTGGTGCAGATTCGCGTAGGGACGAACGAAGCGTGCCAGTTTTCCAAAGGACAGTCCCAGCATGTCGTGAAGCACCAGTACCTGAATGTCACAGCCTGCGCCGGCGCCTATGCCTATGGTAGGAATGCTGATGCTTTCGGTGATCAAACTCGCAATCTCGCGGGGAACAACTTCCAGCACGATAGCGAAAGCGCCTGCGTCTTCCAGCGCCCGTGCGTCATCGAGCAGCTGTCGCGCGGCAGCCGCGGTTTTTCCCTGAACACGATAAGCGCCCAGCTTGTTGATTGATTGCGGCGTCAGCCCAATATGCCCCATCACCGCTATCTCTTCGTCGACCAGACGCTTTACGAGTTGCACGCGCTTGTGGCCGCCTTCGAGTTTGACGGCTTCTGCGCCACCCTCCTTCACCAGTCGCAGTGCATTTCTCACCGCGTCATCGGCACCGGTATGAAACGAGCCATAGGGCATGTCGGCGACGAGCAGCGCGCGCTGCACCGCGCGGCGCACCGCTTTCAAGTGAATCAAGATTTCGTCGAGCGTGACCGGCACTGTATTGCCGTAGCCGAGGACTACGTTTCCCAGGCTGTCGCCTACCAGGATGATATCGATGCCGGCTTCGTCAACAATGCGTGCCGTGGGAAAGTCGTACGCCGTCAGGCAGACTAATCGCTCGCCTCGCTGCTTGCTGGCTTTCAGCGACGGGGCGTTCACCTTTTCGGGACGTTCCGGTTTGAGATAAGGCATATTTCACCTCTCTGGCCACTCTGGCGGCCAATTCCAGCGCCTAAATCGGCTGACCTACCGCGGACGGCATGGCGCCAATCGTCAGCCGGAACGCAAATTCTGGCTTGCGTTTTGAATTAATGGATTGGAAATATGTAAGGCCGCTTCGCAAGGCCGTCATTATAGCGACAAAACGAAAAAAGAGGAAAATCCGGGCCCGTCCACTGGGGTCTTACCGGAAATTCTCTCTGCGCAAACTCTGCGCATTCTGCATCTTGGCGGTAATTCCGAAAGAGTCCTAAGGACTCCACAGTTTGACATCAGTAACATCGTCGACGTTGTTAAGTAGTTCCGTTACTGTCTTATTCAGCGAAGGATGAACTAGTTGCGGAGCCAACTCAGCCAGCGGCTGGAGGACAAATCGCCGCTGGTGCAAGCGCGGATGTGGAAGAGTCAGCGATTCGCTCTGCCTCACTTCATCACCGTAAAGAAGCAGATCAAGATCGATCGTTCGCGGGCCTTTCTTTACGGCCCGCGTTCGCCCTAACGATAGTTCGACTTGCAGCAGTCGGGCCATGACTTCCTCAGCATCAGCAACACCATCGACGTGTAACTCCGCAACCATGTTCAGAAAAGACGGCTGCGGGAAGGAATCAACCGGTTCAGTCTCATAAATGCGCGAAAGGCGTTTGACTTGAAATCCGGCATCGAGTAGCCCACGAACACCGATGAGAAGATTTGACGCACGGTCACCAAGATTCGAGCCGAGACCGATGTAGGCGTTCTGGTGGGCCATGCTACCTTTCAGCAATCAGCAGTCAGCAGTCGGCAATCAGTAATCAGCAGTTAGCAATCAGCACTCAGGAGCTCAACGATTAGGCGCATTGGAAAACTGTGGAAAGATGGAGTTCAGTATAGAATGAAAAACTGATTCGAACGAACGCGCACGGTACAATACGCCTTACACTGCTGATTACTGACTATTGATTGCTTCGCGCTGACTGCTATCCCATGTCTCAGCTTATCACGCTCATCTGGTTGAAATGGTCACTCTTCCGCAACTCACTGCGTGGTTCGAAGGCAGTAGTCAATCGGCTTGCGACCGCGTTGGCAATGCTCGCAGCATTGGCACTCGCGCTCCTGATTGCTTCCGGCCTGGGAGTCGCCGCCTATGCGCTAACCTGGCCGGAAAATGGCTTACAGGCAAATTTCCGAGGGCAGGCGACGCATGGCGTGCCAGCTTTCCCCGCGGCTGAGTTTATTTTCTTTTCGATTCTGGCGTTGCTCTATCTGCTTTGGGCGACACTGCCGTTGAGCGTTGGCAGTAGCCGCCAGTTTGATCCGGGGAATCTACTCCTTTACCCAATTAGCCTGGGTAAACTGCTGGCCGTGGATTTTCTCAGCGAGTTAGCCAGTCTGCAATCGGTGTTTGCAATTCCCGCCATCGTGGCCATGGGGGTTGGCGCCGGCCTAAGCCGAGACAATCTTGCCGGCGGGCTCCTGGCGGCAGTGGTCGCAGCGGCTTTTGGAATCGCGTTATCAAAATGGATCTCGATCTCGGTGGGCTCGCTAATCCGCAAGAAGCGGACCCGGGGCGAAACGCTGCTTGCGTTGATCGGCGTAGTAGCCGGCCTGGGAGGAGCTTTGCTAGGGCAAATCGCTCCGGTGCTCTTCCGTCATGCAGAGTCAGTCACCGCACTTCGCTGGACGCCGCCGGGCGCTGTTGCCTATTCGCTAACCGACGGTTTGCGCGCGGGTCATGCAACCGGTTACGCGCTCGCGCTCAGCGGCGTTTGTGCGTACACATTGATCCTGACGAGCATTACGTACTGGCTTTCGCGCCGATCAATTCTGGGTGGCGGCGGAAGACGAAGGGGACAGGTAAAGCCGAAAAGCCTGCCTACGGATAGCTATACCGGTTGGAAAATTCCGCTGATGCCGCCCGCGCTCGCGGCAGTGGTTGAAAAAGAGTTGCGCTATCTGATGCGCAATGCCCAGGTTCGAATGATGACGTTGATATTGCTGATCCTGTTTGTAGTGAGGATCATGAACAGACATCGGTTTGGACAAATGGGATCGGAAACCGGAAACTTCGCATCAGATTTTTCTACATACGCGCAGGGGTTGATGGCTACCGCGGGCGTACTTTACGTTTTTCTTATTCTGGCCGGCATATCGTCCAATCAATTTGCGTTTGAGCGCGGCGGCATGCGAACTCTGATCCTGTCGCCTGTTGACCGCCGACTAGTTCTTTTGGGAAAGAATATTGCGATTACAACCCTGGCGTTAATCTTTTCTGCCGGCTTGTTGTTAATCAATGAATTGGTGTTTCGCGACCTGAGTCTGAATGCGCTTTTGTTTGTGGCTCTAAGTTTTTTAGTCTTCGCGCCGCTGATGTCGCTGATGGGAAATTCGATATCGCTGCGATTTCCAAAACCTATGAAATTTGGCAAGCGACTGAATGTTTCGGGAGTTGCCGGACTGTTACTGATTCCCATGATTGTGGTGCTGGCCCTGCCGCCGCTGGCGGCAACGGCGGCAGGTTATATCGCCCAGAGTTTGCTTGTTGAGTATGGTACACTCGCGGTTCTGGCAGCTTTTGCCGTTGGAACTTATGTGTTGTTAATCAATGCTCAGGGTGAATCACTGCTGCGCCGTGAATTGGAGATACTTGAAGCCGTCAATGATCGTGGCAGTGAGTGAAAGCCGGTTTGTTGAGCAACGTTAACGTGTTGGAAACGGGCGTTCTTAATAACTTATTCCAGCGATGTCTCGTATTGAGATGTCCGGGCGGGCGACTTTGACAATTCAAATCCTACCGTGGGTTTGAAATTTGAGTTCGAGTAAAGCGGCCCCGTCAATACAAAAATGGCTCGCAGAAGATTTCGCAGTAACCAGCGGCACGAACCCTCAACCGAGCGTTCCTTCCAGGAGTATTACCTCTCTACGCCGGCACCGCAAACTTCCCGAACCGAGCTGTTGCGATTGATTCGCGGCGGTGAGGATACCTTCCTCGAGCTCAAGGTAAAACTTTCCAACTCTGAAAAAATTGCGCAGGAGATCGTAGCACTGGCCAACACTGGCGGCGGCGTTATGATCTTTGGAGTCAATGATCAAATGCGCATCGAGGGAGTCGACAATCCTGAGGGTGTGCAGGACGAGTTGGTGCGAATCTGCCGTGAAGACATCGAGCCATCGCTATTTCCCTTTATAGATCGGATAGCCTTTGACAACGGCCGGCGGGTTGTAGCGCTGGATATCGAAGGGAAGCGCAGGCCATATCGTACGCACGACGGACGGTTTTATATAAGGGTCGGCGCCGAAAAACGAGAAGCGACGCGTGAAGAACTCTCAGAGCTGATGAATGAAGCCCGCCCTAGCGGCTTTGAGGATATGCCGGTCGCAGGCGCGTTAGTGACAGATATCGACGAGGCACACCTTTGGACTTTCCTGCGCGAGTTTGAAGGTGACGCGTTCGACAATGCCGGCGCTAATGGCTATCCGACCAGCGCCGTGCTCGAACGCGATCTTTTGCTGGCGACCGAGTATGCTGGTGAAGTTGTTCCCACCGTCGCGGGTCTGCTTCTTTTTGGCCGCGACGAACGGGTGAATGAGCATCTGCCACGCGCGGCGATCACGGCAACCAGGTTTGCCGGCGACTCAATACAATCGGCTGTGATTGAGCGCATTACGATTGGCGGCAATCTGCTCACGCTCTATGAGGCGACCATCCGATTCGTAGCCCGCTATTGCGACTTGTGGGACACGCGACCAAAAAGTTTTCCTGCGGCTGAGGTTGCGAATAGTCCGGTTGCAGCCCGCGCAAATTATCACCGGAACGCTGTGAGCGAAGCGGTTGCTAACTTACTTGTTCATCGCGATCTTGCTCTCCGCGAGCAAACGACCCGGCTCAACATTTTGGATCACTCGATAGAATTCATAAATCCGCGTCGTACGGCCGGTTTTTCTCCCATTGCTCAAAGAGCAATCCGTTACGGTGTGCCCCAGCGTTTGAATCCGCAATTGGCAGGGATATTCTCGAGCTCTGCCTATGGTTTGAAACTGCCGCAAGGCGGATTGCCGATGTTATTGCGCGCGAGCCGGCTGTTTTCCAATCGCCGCGCGGACGTGAACGCAATTAACGACGAATTTCGTCTGCGTCTTCACGGCATTTGAATCGGGGCTCTAGGCGCTTTGTCCCGCTGCAAAGCCCGAGGCCCAGGCCCACTGGAAGTTATAACCGCCCAGTTGACCTGTGACGTCCACAACCTCGCCGATGAAATACAATCCGGGCACACTTTCCACTTCCATGGTTTGGGAAGAAAGTTCCCGCGTGGAGATACCACCCGCCGTCACTTCCGCTTTCCTATAGCCTTCGGTTCCGGATGGCTGAATTTCCCAGCGATTTAGTTTCTCTGCGATCTCAGCGAGCTGCCGCGGCGTATAACGCTTGAGTGGTTGTGAGGGAAAATTTAAAGTACACCAGGCTAAGGCAAAGCGTCGCGGCAGGAATTCGCTGAGAAAGTTGGCAAGTGTAATCTCCTTATTCTCAGTTTCACGCAAAAGCTGCCTGGCGTCATGATGCGGGAGCAGATTGATGGTGATGACAAGTCCCGGATGCCAGTAGGACGAGATTTGCAGGATAGCTGGACCACTTAGACCGCGATGAGTGATCAGAATGTTTTCGCGAAACTCCTTACCATCGCAACTTACTGATGCTTTCAACGCAATTCCGCTCAAGGGCGCCAGCGTGCGCAGCATGTCCGGCGAGAGCGTAAAGGGAACCAGCGCCGGCCTTGGCTCCTGAAGCAGCAAGCCAAATTGAAGAGCCAAACGGTAGCCGAAGTCAGTCGCGCCGAGGGGTGGAATCGACAGCCCGCCAGTTGCCACCACCAAGGCTTGCGAAGTAATGACTCCCCTATTGGTTTCAATTTCGAAGCTGTGGACTTTCCTGACAGTGCGCACAAGCGAGTTGCAATGAACCTGCACCCCGGCCAGCCGCGCTTCCGCTAACAGCATTTCAATTATCTGTTGTGAGCTGCCGTCGCAAAAGAGTTGGCCGAGCTCTTTCTCGTGATACGCAATACCGTGTTTCTCGACTAACGAAACAAAATCTAACGGCGTGTAGCGCGCAAGGGCCGACTTGCAGAAATGTGGGTTAGCAGAAATGAAGTTTTCGGGGCTGGTCTGTAGGTTTGTAAAGTTGCAGCGGCCGCCGCCTGAAATGGCGATCTTTTTTCCGATGCGCTCCGAGCGTTCCAACAGGATTACTGTGCGCCCTCGCTTGGCGCATTCAGTGGCGCAGAAGAGACCCGCGGCTCCGCCGCCAATGACGATCACATCTGTTTTCAGCACGCGTCACAGCGTAACAAGCAGGAAGCACAGCGCAAAAGGAAAAAAGGAAACGGGGAAAAGGGAACAAGGGGCAAGCCGTTAGTTTTTACCGTTCACTGCGGGAAGAACGAAGAACGGAGGACGAAGAACAAACAACAAAGCACAAATTAGGGCCCTTTTGTGCTTATTGCTTGACGACTCCGTCGGGTTTCGGCGCGTTGTAATACTGCCGGGCTTGTACTACATATTCCTTATCGTCGGCCACGCCGTCGCCATTCACATCGACGCTGACTTTGATCTTGTGCTGCTTACCGTCGTGAACGTCGCCGGGATTGAATGCCAGGCTGTATTGACTGCGGAGTAAAGCATTAATAGAGCCCAGAACCTTCGGCAACTCGGTTGGAAACGTGACGGGGTAATACGCGCCGCCGGTTTCGCTGGCAAATGTTCGCAGTGTGTTCTTCGCCTGGAGAAATGTCATACGTCCGGGCGCACCGGTAAGACTGTCGGTGGTCGGCAATTGTGCTTCGTACTTTTTGTAGAAGAGTTCGCCGGTGCCGATTATGTAGATCGGAATTCCCGCATTCTGCGTAATTTTGCGCGCATCGCCATAGTTGATCTTGCTGAATGTGTCGATACCAGAGGCGACGAGTATTATTGCGCGGCGCCGGCCCTGCACGCTTACCAGGCCCGAGTAATCGGTGTGTTCTTCCTTGGAATTATCCAGCACCACCGAGTCGCCGCGTCCGCCCACCAGGGTAAACTTCAACGCGTCGAAAAGATTGGTCTCGCGGAAAGCAGGATAGTTTCGGAGCAGTAAACTGATGACCTGGCCAATGCGTGTGGGATCGTTTGTGAAATCAGTCAGCGTGGTTGGCCTGATGTCAAAGGCTACGACGGAAACATAGTCCTCCGGCGGTTTGACGAACTGAGACAAAAACATCGCCACCGGCCTAATCACTTCATAAGTCCCCGGATCCCAGCCACCACTGCCGTAGGCGCCAAATATCTCCGACCACTTACTGTATTCGACAACCATGGCGACCGTGATGGGCGCCTCCGGAGTAGAGAAATTGGTTATGGTCTCGGGAGCGCCGTCGGCGAAAATGGTGAAATTCTCCTTTTTCAAACCGTTCACGATCTGCCCGCTCTTCTTGTTATAGACCACAGCATCAACATTGACGATCTGGGTCGTGACGGTAATCTTCTCCGCTTCCTGGGGTTTACCGGTCAAATCCGGCGGCAAGGGCTCTTCGGGCTTCTGGCCTTGTTGTCCCGGCTCACCCGGACGCTTGTTTTTCTTTTCGTTGCTGGTTGGAGGCTGGCGTCGCGACTGAGCGAGCGAAAATACGACACTAAGGCTTGCGACCAGAGATAGAGCGACAACGAATAAAAAGAGGACCCGCGCCAACTTAAAGAGTCTCATGAGAATCACCTGTTGCTGGAAAATAAAAACGGGATAAGCAATCGACTCCCCGGTTCGAGCTTTCACATAACTGTCCGACTGCCCGTGTGATGCTGAAAGCGAAAGCGGAGTTTGCCACGCTCGGCGGCTAGCGGGGACCGCTACCGCCGGCCTCAGCCTCGATAACTACGTCATAGGTACCCGTATTGTCGTTGAGGTTGCCTTCATTAACCCCAAGGAACAGCACTCCATCCCGTTGCGCGACAAAATCCCGGCGCGTGCCGATCAAGAGAAAGTCATCGTTGTCATCGCCGATAACGGCGATTAAAGCCCCGGTGGCTTCACCACGCATTAACTTATCGTTATCGGGCGACCCCGGCATTCCCGAAGGCGTCGAGAAACGACCTCCTCCCAGAGACACGCGGCCGGTTGAACTGATACGCAGCCGCTGACCCTTGCGGACCACCAACCCACTATTTGTCCAACCATTGTTCGCACTGTCAGCGCGGACCGCCACCTTGATCGTGAAAAACGTTGGCGAAGTTCCAGGCGCTGATTGAGGGGTTGTGCGAGGTGGAATTCTATTCGTGTCCACACTCGGTTCAGTCGATCTCGGAGCTTGGTAGACAGGCGCAGTGTTGGCAGCTTGCGCTTCGTCATTTGCGAGCGTTGCCGCAGCGGCTGTTGTTGCCGAATCAAACTCGATCGACTCCACATCTTCAACGTAAATCAGGGTGCGGCTGCGACGGCCTTGCGAACCCGAACCGACCAGCACAGTGAACTGCTGGTCTTTAAAACCAATCACCTGACCACGAATGACGTTACCGTCCTTTAAGTGAATGGTATCCGCGAGGCTGGGAACAGACAGAGCGATGACAAAGGCCAGCGAGGCAAAAATCCGAAGACTGGTTTTCATAATATTCTCCCGGCAATATTCCAAAGCTGAGTTTACAAGAGTCGATTGCTTTTGCAAGCGGGAGAGGCAAGCGGCATTTTTCGGATGCCGGCGAGGACCAAAAGGTTGTGGAAATGCCCTTGCGAGCCGCCTGCGGTTGGCCAGAGCAACTGTGTGAGACGATTTGGCTCCGTTCCCTTAACATCAGAACCGGGAGCGGTAAACCGGCCAGAGAGTCAAGTGTAAGGGGCAATTGGAAAAGCGAAAAGGCGCGACAGTTTTTGGACTGTCGCGCCTAATCTAATGTGGTTACTGTCCTCACCCCAGCAACCACGTGATGGAAGGATTCACCAACCATCTAGTTGGAGATACTATATCGCGCAATCTCCACAACCGCAACCGCTAGCGTCTTAATTTCAATTCTCTCTGCCAGGCTCGGCAACCTTTGCGCCTCCGCGCTGAATAGCAAACAAGAACACACTGTCGTTAGGCCGCCCTTGTGTCGCTGTCTTTTCGACGATGAACTACTTCTACCGAACATTTTGCATGCGAAACCACCGCCTGCGAAACTGAGCCCAGCATAAACCTCCGCCACGAGCCATAACCATGCGATCCCATCACGACCAAATCGGCTTTCCAGCGCTCCGCTTCATCGAGGATAACTTCGCGCGGCGGACCAGCCAGAACTTCACCACTGACGCGCACTGACTTGTCCACTTTTTTGGCCAGAGTTGCTAGGGCAGTCTCCACAATCGTCTCAGCGCGTTCGCGCGCAATCTGCTCCAGCGTGGGAAAGTACTCATCTGAGATGATCCAAACTTCCGGCGTCGCAGTTATTGGCACTTCATACGCGCTGACAAGTTTTATCTGACTAAAAGGAGGCCAGGGCCGGGAGGCGACTTCATTGAGAGCCGCGTTGCTGAAAGGTGAACCGTCGACCGGCACCAAAATTTTCATAAGTAAGCCTCCGCTGTGATCGGATCCTGTTCGTTCATCTGGCTGCCACGCGTACTTCCTTCTTCGCTTCTGCCGGCCAGGTGCTCGCTGGTTTGAGCGGCCGCGTTACAAGTACGGGGCAAGGTGACTGACGTAAAACACGATCGACATTTGAACCAAAGAGAGTACGCATACCAAAACCAGCGCCGTGCGCCCCCAGACAGATGAGGTCGATCTCATTTTTCTCTGCGTAATTAAGAATTTCGCGGTAAGGTTGGCCTTCGCTTACGGCATGCTTAATCTGGCACCAGAGATGCGCTTCAGCGGGTACGGCCTTTTGTAAGCGGCGCGCCGCTTTGTGATAAGTGCCGTCTTTGTCCAGTGGGTACCAGGAAATCTCCGGCTCGCTCAAGTTGGATTCAGGTATCACGTGCAGCAAGTGCAACTCCGCCTGGTAACCCTGCGCGAAACAGAGGCCACAATTCAGCGCGAACTCTGCATAGTCAGAGAAATCATAAGCGACCAAAACGCGTTTGAGCGTGATCTCGTGGCTCGAAGCATCCACCCAGCTGCGTTCATCGGTGTGCATGACGAGTACGGGGCACGGCGCACTGCGGCAAACCGATTCGGCTGTGGAACCAAGGAGGGCGGCGATATGAGGCCGGCGGCGTGAGCGCATGACAATTAAATCTACGTTTCGCTCGGCAGCAAATCGCGTGATCGCCGTTCCCGGATCGTTCCCCGACTCGATTACCCGCTCCCACTTGATCGTGGCTAATTCCGCGGGACCAAGATTTTGAAACAGCGACTCTTCAAGAGACACCTTCGCTTCGGTCCGCAAAATTTCCGGCTCGCCGCCTGGAGGTTCGCAGTGAAAGGCGATTAGCTTTGCCTCGTAAGCACGGGCCAAAGCCAGCGCATAACGCAGCGCTTCCTCGGACCCGGCTGTGAGATCTGTGGGGCACAAAATGCGTTTGATTGACATAAGACTTTCGAGGATCCAACCCGCCTCCTTACCAGGGGGTTGAGCAACGACCGTGCCGAACTAAAACAGGGAACTTTGATTGCGGCGGGTAACGGTCACTGTGAACTCCTTCCCGAACCATTGGGAATAATCCTCAGCCCATCGGCTCTGCCCGTTTGGGTGACCGGTAGGTTCTGATGTTTATGAGCCTTCACCTTGGTTTTCTCGGAGCGGGCGACAGGGAATACTTTTTGCTCCTAAACACCGGGCCAGGATGCCCCTGGAGGGAAACTACCTGCTTGAGGTGATTAATATGGACGGCATCTTACTTGAAAGCGTCGAAGGACTCGGACATTCGCCCTTTGCGTCGGAGCCGGGCGAAGTCTGGGAACACCTGCAGATCGAAAAAGACCAGGTCAGCCGCGATCTGCTGGCGCAGGCGATGGTGCGCGAAGGCCACCTCGTCGGTTTATTGGAGAGCGAAGCGGCAGAAGAATATGCCCTTGAATTCGGTTGGCGACAACGTCAGCGATTGGAAGGACGGTTGCGGCAACTGAATGAGGCGCAGGATCGGCTAATAGAGGGAAGGTATGGTGTCTGCGTCGATTGCACCGGAAAAATTGACGGTAGGCGCCTGGCTGCCGACGCGGCCGTTCAGCGGTGTCTGGCCTGCCAGACACTGCTCGAAAGTGAATACGCGCTGCGCAAGGAATCTCTAACCCACGTCATTCATTAATCGCATGCAAAACGAAACTTTTTCCAAGCCGAACTGGGTCGAGCGGCTGCCGGTCTTGAATGCTCTTAAGCGCAACACGCCGACGCAATACAACCAACTGCGTCACATGATTGGAAACACGCCGCTGCTGGCCGTGAAGCTCGAGTTTCGCGGCAAAGAACGTGTCATCTACGCCAAGGCTGAACACATGAATATGACCGGCAGTATCAAGGACCGGATGGCGTTTCACATTCTCAAGCGGGCCTACCAGGAAGAGCGGATTCATCCCGGCGATGTCATCGCTGAAGCGACAAGCGGCAACACCGGCATTTCATTCGCCGCTATTGGCCGGGCGCTGGGTCATCAGGTTGTGATCTTCATGCCGGACTGGATGAGCGAGGAGAGGGTTTCCTTAATTAAGAGTTTGGGGGCGAAGATTGTGCCGGTGCGTCGGGATCAGGGAGGATTTCTGGGCAGTATCAGAATGACGGAAGAGTTGGCCCGATCGCAACAGAACGTTTTTCTGCCGGCGCAGTTTGCTAATGAAGCAAATGTCGAGGCCCATGAAAAAACCACCGGACCCGAAATCTGGTGGCAGTTATATTTTAATTCACTGAAACCCGATGCGTTTGTCGCCGGTGTAGGCACTGGCGGCACGATCATGGGGGCCGGCAGGTTTCTGCGCGACCGTAACCCCGACATCAAGCTCTACCCGCTGCAACCTGCTGAATCGCCAACGCTATCGCTGGGCTGCAAAGTGGGACATCATCGCATTCAAGGTATCTCAGACGAATTCATCCCTTCGATTTTGCAACTCGAGAAGCTCGACCAGGTGGTAAGCGTTCATGATGGCGATGCGATTCTGATGGCTCAGAAACTGGCGGCGCGGTTAGGTCTGGCAGTCGGCATTTCCTCAGGCGCAAACTTCCTGGGAGCGCTGCAGGTGCTGGATCAGTTAGGGGGCGACGCTGTGGTCGCCACCATTTTTCCAGACGATAACAAGAAATATCTCAGTACGGACCTGCTGCGCGACGAACCCGTGAAGGAAAGTTACCTGTCGCCCGAGGTCGAGCTGTTAAGCTACGAGGCATTCAAGAGAGTTTGCTATACCTGCTTCGACGACAACGATTAACCAAACGTCAACGATTGCAGACTCGCGAGCAGCTCCAACCAAAAAGGCAACCAAAAAGGGCTCCCACGCCCGCCGCAATGCCGACTGATTGCCACGGGTGGTGTTTGATGTAGTGCGTGGTGTCGTCAAGGTAGTCTTCGCCGGTCTCGCGTCCTTTGCGAATCGCGCGTTGAGCTTTTCGTTTTCCCATTTCTACGAGGTCTTCAGCCAGCTCTTTTCCCTCTGCCGCGCGCGCGGCTAAGTGCGCCAGCGTAAATGCCGTGCTCCTGTCGTTTTCAACTGTGGTGGTATCCATGCTCATTCTCTCCTCGCTTCGCCGACAAGTTATTAGGCGCGCATTCCTGCGCCTGCCTCCTTATCGGCAACGAATTGGTTGTGCCAAGAATTTTCGTACCGTGCGGGCACTCACATTTTTTGAATCGTGATCGTGACCAGGGGCATCGTGCCGGTTGACCGGTTATACGAAACCCAAAATCCGTGGCTTTCATAACGAACGATTCTGTAAAAATGTCCGTTTGGTTGCTGCTCCGGTTCTCCCCCGACCACCGTCTTGGGATCCGGCGCGCCAGCACCGCCCAGATAGTCGACGGAGATCGTTACGACCTTACCGGCGGCGTCATAAGCAATTTGCGCCGTTTCCGTATCAGAGAATACGTAGTAATCCTGATCGCTTCCTTTCAGGGCCGGTGCTCCGAGTTTCGCGCGAGCTTCCGCGGTTGTCATGCCGAGCCGCACACCCTTGTACGCAGTGTAGAGGGGTTGCTCCATCTCGGCGTCGCGCGCAAATCCCGCTTTGATTTTCCGTGCCTGGCCCTTGGCGCTGAAGCTCATGCCGGCAAGGGTCCAAACCAGAACCATGATCAAGACCGCAAAAAATTTGCGTTTCATCTATTTACCTCCTAACAAAGAACGTACTCTTGCAACCTTTTGAGCGCCGGCAATTGGCGGCGTTCGCCAGGGTTCAAGCGTTCGCGTTGGCGTTACCAATGCTCTTTCCTACCGCCCACAGTTGTCCTCCTGCTCGCATTTGCAAAATGATGACGTCGAGCGGACGCGGCGGTGGACCGAAAAGCACAAAGCCTGTGCGCGCGTCATAAGCGCCATGGTGACAAGGACAGGTGAGGCAGCCACGCCCCTCGTCGAAATCGACCGAGCAGCCGCGGTGAGCACACTTCCTACCGTAAGCGAAAAACTCTCCGTCCTGGGCCCGAATCAGTACAGCCTGATCTTTTCGAGTGGGATAATTGAAGTACAAAGCAGCGCCGGGCATTAATCCCTCAGCGCCTTCAATCTTCATCGGTGGGTAAGCGAGTATCCTGTCCTGCTCGCATCTGCTTTGGGCGCGTACGCCACTGGCCGCTAGCGCAAGCGCCGAAGAGGCGAGCAGAGCCCGACTGCAAAAGCGCCGTCGCGTTAACTCGCCCCGTTCGGCATCCGCCGGAGTCATTTGCCTCGCCTCCCTCTTGCCGCCGCGCCAATCAACCACAGGCGCCTGTCTTTCACTGCAACAGTCATACCTATTGGCGCGGTCGATTTTTCAGCTACTTAAGGTCGTTCTTGCAGCGCCGTCTGCGTCTGTTAAAGCGCGGTTTCGCGCAGCCTCTGGGAAAGTTTTCCCATCCATCCCTTGGCGGTAGATCGCCGGCTCTATGGAGAGACCGGGAGGGTGCGGCACATACGTTGCTCCCTGGTTAAAGCCACGCGAAAACAATCCCGGAGTTTGAAAGGATGCAATGGAGACGACATTCAGCGACCGCGCCGCCGGAGAAAAAATGAACCCGGAAGCTTTACTTAAGACTCAGTTCAGCGAACAATCAGAACCACCCATGCCGCAGGATGTTTCGTTTCCAGGGTTGCCGCGCCGCGATGGCGATGTTGTGCTTCGCGACGGGTCTACTGTGCGGGTGCGCACGATGCGACCTGACGACGAGCAGTCGCTGGTCGAACTTTTCTCTTCGCTCTCAGATGAATCCAAATGGTTCCGCTTTTTTTCACCTGCAAAAGGTTCGGCACTTGCGGCAGAAGCGCACAGGGAGGTCAATCTTGATCACACGTTTGGTCTGGTTGCCTTAAGCGGCGCGGAACAGCGCATCGTCGGCCATGCATTCTATGCCGGCCTCGACGAACACCGTGCGGAGGTTGCGTTTACCATTGGCAATGAATTCCAGGGACGCGGACTCGGATCGCTTCTCCTTTGTCAACTTGCGGACGTCGCTCTCGCGAATGGAATTCAAGTCTTCGAGGCGGAGGTAGTCGCCTCTAATCATGCGATGCTTCACGTCTTTCGTGAGTCTGGTTTTCCCCTCGAAGTCAGTGCCGCCGCAGGACAGCTTCACGTTACTTTTCCCACCGCTTTTACGCCCGCGGCAATCGAACGATTTGAACACCGCGAGGCGCTCGCCGCGGTCAACGCCTTGAAGTTGTTTTTCTATCCGCGCGCGGTTGCTGTTATTGGCGCCTCGCGAAAGCGAGGCACCATCGGCGGGGAAATTTTCCATAACCTGCTGGCTTATGGTTTCCAGGGTCCGGTCTATCCGGTAAACCCGACCGCAGAGGTCGTGCAATCAGTGTTGGCCTATGCCTCGGTGGAAACAATATCTGGGCCGGTCGATTTGGCAATCATCGTTGTCCCGGCGGCAAAGGTAATCGAAGCCGCCGCGGCGTGCGGGCGCAAGGGTGTAAAAGCGCTAGTGGTGATCTCAGCGGGATTCTCAGAAACGGGCAAGGAAGGCCAGATCCTCCAGGCCGAACTCGTGCGGGTTTGTCGCGCGTCGGGTATGCGTCTGATCGGGCCAAACTGCATGGGCATTGCGAACACGGATGCTGAGGTCACCCTTGACGCTACCTTTGCGCCGACTGTACCGCCGCAGGGGCGAGTGGGATTTTCATCTCAGAGTGGAGCCTTGGGATTGGCCATAATTGAGTACGCCAACTCACTGGGCCTGGGTCTGTCAACTTTCGTCTCCGTGGGAAACAAAGCAGATATCTCGGGCAACGATTTGCTCCGTTACTGGGAAGCAGATGAAGGCACGGATGTGATTCTGCTTTATCTCGAGTCGTTTGGAAATCCAAGAAAATTTTCCCAGGTTGCGCGTCGGGTGGGGCGCAAGAAACCAATTGTCGTGGTCAAGAGCGGTCGTTCAGCCGCCGGCGCGCGCGCCACTTCGTCACATACCGGCGCGTTAATCGCCGCGTCCGACGTCACGGTCGATGCTCTGTTCCGGCAGTCCGGAGTGATACGTACAGATACGCTGGAAGAGTTGTTTGACGTTGCTTCACTGCTGGTGAATCAACCGCTGCCGCCCGGTAATCGCGTAGGGATAATCACAAACGCCGGCGGTCCCGGGATTCTGTGCGCCGACGCTTGTGAAGCCCGAGGCCTCGAAGTGCCGGTTCTGGCAGACGAAACTCAAGGCCGCCTGCGTGAGTTTCTGCTTCCCGGTGCCGGCGCGGGTAATCCGGTGGATATGATTGCCTCGGCGCCGGCCGAGCATTACCGTCGGGCGATCGAAATCGTTGCTTCCGATCCACACATTGATGCACTGATCGTGATCTTCACGCCACCGCTGGTAACGCAGGCTGAAGACGTCGCGCGCGAGATAGTCGCGGCAGTTGAACGCATCGACAAGAACAAACCAGTCAGTACAGTCTTCTTATCGGCCGAGCGCGCTCCAGAGGAACTGCGATCTGGTGCGAAACGGATTCCCTCGTATGCGTTTCCAGAGACCGCAGCCATCGCCCTCGCGCGTGCAGCGCGCTATCGCGAGTGGCGACAGCGTCCCGAAACTTCACCACCACACTTTGACGACGTGCGGCGGGATGAAGCAGCGGCGATAGTCGCCACTGCGCTCGCTCGCGGTGACGGATGGCTGGGAACCGAAGAGATCACAAAGCTGTTTTCCTGTTATGGTCTGCCGCTGGTCGAGCAGAAGATTGCCAAAACTGCCTCTGAGGCTGCCGCCATGGCGGAAGAGATGCAATGTGAAGTCGCTTTGAAAGCTATTGCGCCCGGGGTGCTTCATAAGACCGAAGCGGGAGGCGTGCGGCTCGGTTTGCGCGGCGCTGATCAGGTTCGCTCCGCGGCGGTTGAAATGACCGAACATCTTGCTTCGCAGGGTCACTCGCCTATTGGATTTTTGGTTCAGCGCATGGCCGAACGTGGAGTTGAGATGCTGGTTGGCGTGGTCCACGATCCCCAGTTTGGTCCGGTCGTGGCCTGTGGTGCCGGCGGAGTTCAGGTTGAGTTGTTGCGCGACGTCTCGATCCGTCTCACTCCGCTTTCGAGAGAAGATGCCGCCGAGATGATAATGAGTTTAAAGACCTACCCCCTGTTAACCGGCTTTCGGGGGAGCGTTCCCTGCGACGTCGCGGCGCTGGAAGACGGATTGTTGCGTGTGAGCACGATGATCGAAGACGTTCCCCAAATAGCAGAACTCGATTGCAACCCATTTGTGGTTCACGAGCACGGTGCGGTAATCCTTGACGCTCGTGTGCGAGTCCAGGCCGCCGCCCCGCGACCATTGATTGGCGTCCGGCGCTGACGGCCATTAACAGGCGCGAGGACGATATACCGGTTCAATACTAGTGAATTCATCCGGCGAGATTTTTCAGCAACATGCCGGCGAGATAAGACAAAGCAGCGGCGATTCCGCCAACCAGCAGGGTCACCAAACCTGAACGCCACCAGGAAGCAGTAGACCAACGGCTCTTTACCGATCCGATCAAAAAGAAAACAGCGCCCGTCAGGAACGTCGAGGCCAAACCCGCGTTGCTGAGACCCAGAAGGAAGGGAAGCAAGGGGGCCAGACCGCAAATGAGGAACGCGCTGAAGGTGCTGCTGGCCGCCAGCCAGGGCGAGCGAGCTTCATAAGGAAGACCATACTCATCACTGAGCATTGTCTGCACCCAACGATCTCGATCTGCGGTAATCAAGTCGACAACGCGCTCCAGATCTGTTCCAGCGAATCCTTTTCGGGCGAAAATCTGGCGCACCTCCTCACGTTCACCCTCGGGCGCAAGCTCAATGTGTCGATGTTCGATGGCTGTGAGGCGTTGCATGTCATCGTGCTCGGCTTTTGTGCCGAGGAAGTTGCTGGCAGCCATTGAAAAGCCGTCGGCCACCAGATTTGCAAAGCCCATGATCAGTATGATCTTCGGCGAAAGGTGGGCACCGACGACGCCCGATACGACGGCGAAAGTTGTTACAGATCCATCAATTCCGCCATAGATCCAGTCGCGCAGATAGTTGTGTCCGGGCCCCTGCGACAGGCGCTCGTCTATAGCTTCAATCGTGTGTTCGTGTTCCATTGATCAGCGTCTGATCATGATGATCGGGACATTAGCCCGACCATTAGTGGGGCATAACGAAACTCAACCAAAACAAACGTATCCAAGGTAAGTAACTCAGGGACCCTAAGTGCAACGAGCGTGCCTTAAGAAAGAGCAACAATAAACAAATGCGGGTTTTTCGGGCTGCGAAAAATTCCAGCGCCCACTTGGTTGACTGGGGAAGTTGACATAATGCTCTGACGCTTTAGCTTGTTAGTAACTGGAACCCTGTGGCCGCCAGAGGGAAAAGATTCAGTTAAAAGACGTGACTACGAAACCAATCAGCGCGCCACAAAGCACCAGCCAGACTGAGTTCACGCGCCAGCGAAAAAGCACGATGGCGCTCACCACTCCCAGCGCGATTGTGGGGAGGTCTACCATTGCTGCTTTGCCCAGCTCATAGGTGACGACAATCATCAGCGCAAGCGAAGCAACATTTACGCCGTCGAGGAAGGCGCCCGCAGTTGCCGAGCGCCTGATACGCGGCACGAGCGGACCGCTAAGGGCTACAAAAAGGAACGCGGGCAGAAAGATTCCAACCGTGGCTACGATCGCTCCTTTGGGGCCCGCCAGCACATAACCGATAAATGTCGCGGTAGTGAAAACCGGCCCTGGCGTTATTTGTCCCGCGGCCACTGCGTCGAGCAATTGCGAGTTTGTAAGCCAATGCCAACGCTCGACCAAATCGCCGCGCAGAAAAGCGAGCAGCACATAGCCGCTGCCAAAAAGAACGGAGCCAACTTTCAAGAAGAACAAAAACAACGGCACCAGGCCGATCGAAACGCCGCTTGCGACTCCAGCTCCAGTTGCCGTCTGAATTAAGGCGCTGAAAGAGATTGGGAAAAACAGCGCGCCGCGTTTTCCGTTAGTTGACTTCCAAAGACCTGCAAACATCCTGACGCCGGCCAGCAGAATGCCGGCTCCCAGCAGCACCAGCAACTCGTTGCTGCGCAGAAAACTGGCAACTACCGCGGCCAATCCTACCAGTCCGAGGAATCTCGTCTTAACTGCCGCACGGCCAAGGCCCCAAAGCGCCTGCAACACAACGGCGATGATGACCGGCTTAACACCATAGAGAATGCGCGCCGTTTGTGGCAGCGATCCAAACCTTACGTATGCCCAGGCGAGCGCGAATACGATCAGCGCCGCCGGTAAGATGAAACAAATACCTGCGACTAACAAGCCAGGCCAACCCGCGCGTAGATAACCAATGTGAATGGCCATCTCCGTCGAGTTAGGACCAGGAATTAGATTTGTCGCGCCCAGGAGATCCAGGAACTTGTCGCGCGCGAGCCAGTGTCGTCTGCGAACCACTTCATCCTCCATCATCGCGATGTGCGCGGCAGGTCCGCCAAAGGCGATCGTGCCCAGCCGGAAAAACAGCAGCGCGAGTTGTCGCAATGAAGTTGTTCGATCGCGAACAGGCGGCATGTTCAAGGAGTTACTAAAGGCTCGGGTTCAACTTGCATTCAATCCATGACAAGCACGGCCGCACCCCGAATGGCATCGTTCTTCAGGGCGATTAGGGCCTCATTTGCTTGCGCGAAAGAAAATGTTTGCGTATGAGTGCGCACAGGAATCCGCGCCGCTTCGGCAAGAAACTCCAGACCATCGGCGCGCGTATTGTTGGCTACGCTTCGTATTATCCGTTCACCATAAATCAGCGGATATTCGAAGGACGGAATCGGACTCATATAAATGCCGCCAAGCACCAGCGTCCCTCCTTTCCTGATGCTTTTAAGCGCCAGGGGTACCAGGTCGCCGGCCGGGGCAAAAATGATAGCGGCGTCGAGCGTCACTGGCGGCTCATCTTTGGCGTTGCCGACCCATTGAGCGCCCAGCTCCAGGGCAAGCGCCTGATGCCTCTCGCGATCACGCGTACAGACATAGACGTCTGCACCACGCCAGCGCGCGACTTGAATACAAACATGGCCCGCAGCGCCGAAGCCATAAATGCCAAGCCTCGCGCCCTCCCATTCCAGCTTATCGATGCCGGTTAATCTCAGGCAGCGATAGCCGATGATTCCGGCGCACAAGAGCGGCGCCGCTTGAATGTCGTCAAACTCGATCGGGAGTGGATAGACAAATGGCGCAGGCGCCCTCGCGTATTCCGCGTAGCCGCCATTCACAGTCCAACCGGTGAACTCTCCACGTTCGCAAAGGTTCTCCTGTTGTGCACGGCAAAATTTGCAGACACCACAGGTACGGTTGAGCCAGGCGACGCCCACACGATCTCCCAGCCTTAAACTTGTGACACGCGATCCCAGCGCCGCTATGCGGCCCACGATTTGGTGGCCCGGAATTAGAGGCGAGCGGCGCACAGGCAGCTCACCTTCTACAACGTGCAGGTCAGTTCGGCAGACGCCGCATGCCCGTACGCCTATCAGCACTTCATCAGCGGCAGGTGTGGGCGCCGCCAGGTCGGTGAGTATCAGCGGACGCGATTCGATCACTGACGGTTGATTGAGTATCCAAGCTCTCATCTGTCCTGGTATTCGGGGAACGAAAATTCTGTTACAGGGTAACTCCGATTGCTTCGCGGACGACAGTGGTTGTGAGTGTGCGTTGAGGTATTTTCGCTGGCGATTCACCGCAGAGGGGCGGAGGTCGCTGATGCTGCGTTGAGAAAACGTTGCTGCCTGGACAATCAGCCCTCGGCCATGCCTGTTATCCGGTCTATCACTATGCGAAAAACGATGCTTTCGGGCGCGCCGGCGTCGTGAGCCATGACAGATTCTACGGGCGTGAGCAGAGGAAAGCGCGCGAGCAATTTTGCGAGCACTGAGCGGCGCTCACCGGGAAGCCGGAGTTCCGAGAAGTTACCGTAGGCCACAACGCTGCGCCAGTTAAAACCATCTTCAATTTCGTCCACCTGCAGACACGCCCGCGGATGTACGCGCAGTGCTTCGATCTTGCGACCCGGCAATGAATGGCTGTAGATGCACCCGTCCTCAAAGATGAAATTGATAGGTACGACATAAGGTTCCCCGTTATCCACGCAACCAAGCCGGCCAATCCCCGCAGAGGTTAGTAACGCTCGCGAGTCCTCTTCGTTTAGTGTTTTCATGGGACACCTCGCTTAAACGTTCGACCGAAGTTATCCGGTTAGAGGATAGTTCACCTCAGGTTCCATCCGGATTTGCGACTTCACTGAATTTGAAATAAGGCAACCCCTCTCAGCCTTCTGCAAAATCCGAGACGCGCGTTCGGCATCACGCGCATGCGATACCACAAGTTGGGGATGCAGAGTGATCTCAGTCATGACCCATCCCTGCCCTTCGAGTTTTTCGAGTTTCCCTCTCGCATCTGCCTTGAAACTCGTGAATTCAAGTTTTGAGTTTTCTGCTATCGCCAGAAAGGTGGTCATGAAACAGGAGTTGACCGAGGCGACGAAAAGATGTTCGGGCGTCCATGCCCCATCATGGCCTTTGAATTCAGGCGGAGCGTCAACGTGCAGGTTTGGCAGTACGGGTGAGCGCAAGTCTCCGCCACGTTGGCCGGTCCACTCGACTTCAGTCGAATAAAAGTACTTCTCTTCCATAATTGATTCTCCCGCAATACGAACTGTACCTGGAGCCTTCAAGGTCTGTGCCAGTTGCCAAACCCGGTAAATGCGAAGAAATCAACTGTGAGCGAAAAGTGTTTGGGGATTTTGGCGAAGGATTCTGCGTGGATATCCACAGCTCAGCGACTTGATCGCTCTTAACGCAGAAAAGGGAGACGTACGGAGAAGGTCGAGCCGCTGCCTAACTCAGACTGTACCTCGACGCGGCCACCGTGTGCGCGAACTATGCGACGGACGGCCGGCAGCCCCAGCCCTGTACCTCCTACGGTCGTAGTGAAGAAAGGACTAAAGATTCTGGGCAGGTCTTCTTCGCTGATGCCCCGTCCCTTGTCAGAAACTTCTATGACTACCTCTTCAGCTTCGTCCGCCGACTCAGCGGAACGGAAGATTCTAACGTTGACAGAACCATTATCCTGGGTTGCTTCAATGGCATTGATGATCAAATTAAGTACTGCGTCTTCAATTTGGGCCGCATCAATGGACACGATCATCGGCTCGCTTGGCGGTTCGAATT
>DATGYM010000035.1:0-8870 GCA_035297925.1 Pyrinomonadaceae bacterium
TAGCTTTCACCATCGGTAGCGACATTGATCAACGTTCCCGAGCCGATAGCGCGCTGAGCAAAGAGTTCAACCAGCGAATCGCTCGACGCCAGGGCATTTCCAAAGGCGATGCCCTGGGCCAGCTCCGGGTCATAAAAGAAAACGGCGATAGACCGGCCCGATCCGTCGCGGTGGAAATAGCGGTACGCAACGCTGGTATCGATCGACTCCCTGGCCTGTAGATCGGGAACGTCGGGTTCGTCGGTACTGTTGCGAACGCGCGCCGCCTGTTGGGGAGCAAGTATTACAAACTTGAAGGCCTCGTCGATCAACAAGCCGAGCACGTCATCGTTGCACGCTGTCTCGGGCAACCACATCGACTCAGGCTCACGGCCAAAGCGATAAAGAAAATCCGCGCGGCCCCAGCGCACCTGGGTTAAGCGGTCGCGACTATTACACAACGGCAGAAGCGCGTGATTGTAAGCCTGGGCTATGGCATTTCCGTGCCCGTTGTGGAGTCGAGCGCTGTCAGCATCGGCGTTGATGATCCGTGCGTAAGTCTCGGAGTGGTTGCGATCCAGCCATGAGAGCAACGTCGGACCAAAATCAAAGCTTATATGCGCGTAGTTGTTTACAAAGCGCTCCTGGCCGGATTTGGGATCAACAATCTGCGCGGCACTATTTGGCTGGTAACACTCGGCGTGGATGCGTTGATTCCAATCGTGAAATGGAAGGGCGCCGGGTTCAGGATCGATGTTGCCGGTCCAGGGGTTCTCGCGCGGCGGCTGATAAAAGTGGCCATGAATGACTAGTCGCGACATATTGAATTATGCTGAGACAACCCGGTTACTTTCAGGCGCTGCCTAGTAAACGTTGTGATAAGTCTTCAATCAACGATACCATCTCACCGTCCACAAAAGTAACATTAACTTTGTACCTGTCCGCAGAGCATTTGCAACTTCCGCATGAGACTCTTAGCCGCCAGCGCCGGCATTCTCCTGATCCTGATAATTCTTTGGGACGCGTTTGAAACAATCATTCTGCCGCGCCGCGTGACCAGACGTCTTCGTTTGACCAGTCTCTTTTACAGGACGATCTGGATGGTCTGTTCCAGGGTGATGCGTGTTGTTGATGACCGAAAGAGGCGCGAAAAATATCTCGCACTGTTCGGCCCGCTATCGCTGCTCATGCTGCTGGCAATGTGGGCCGTTGCCCTGATTCTCGGCTTTGCAACTTTGCTTTGGGCCGCCGAAGCACCGCTAAACACTCACGGGGGCGCTACAGGTTTTGGCACATATATCTATTTGAGTGGAGTCACGTTTTTTACGCTTGGGTATGGCGATGTTGTGCCGGTGCTGAGTCTGGGCCGGGAATTGGTAGTAACAGAAGCAGCCACCGGTTTTGGTCTGCTGGCGATAGTAATTGGATACCTTCCAGTTCTGTACCAGGCTTTCTCAAGGCGAGAAGTCAATATTGTGTTGCTGGATGCGCGCGCGGGGTCTCCCTCGAGTGCCGCGGAGATGTTGCGCCGTCACGGCGAGAGTGGACACCTGCAAGACCTGAATGTAGTTTTGCACGAATGGGAGCGTTGGGCGGCAGAGTTGCTGGAAAGTCACCTGTCGTACCCGGTGCTCTGTTACTTCCGTTCGCAGCACGATAATCAGTCATGGTTGAGCGCGCTCACCACGGTCCTCGACACTTGTGCATTAGTTATGGTGGGAGTAGACGGTGCATCTACCTGGCAGGCCAAACTGACGTTTGCCATGGCGCGCCATGCGGTAGTTGATCTTGCACAGGTTTTCCGCACCGCTCCCAGCAGCCCCCAAGCATGTATTACCCGGTTGTATCCTGGGGACCTGGAACGAATCAGGCTAATACTCGAAACTAACAACGCTCATTTGAAAGCCGGGGAGGACGCCGAAGTTAAACTGGCCGAACTGCGAATGATGTATGAACCTTATGTCTCGGCACTTTCGGAGATGTTGTTGATGCCACTGCCGCCCTGGATCGTGCCCGAAAACGCAATCGATAACTGGAAGACCAGTGCCTGGGGAAGAATTCAGTGAACACGTGGCTAAAAAAGATCGGATTCTGGGGATTCATGTTCTTCCTGTTAAAGGGAATGTTATGGCTCACCATCCCGGCGCTCATGGCAATGTTGGCGAGTGACTAATTTCGGAGTCGAAGTTATGAAGTCAGAGTCTCCACGCACCAACAGTCATGCTCAGGGCACTGCTTACAACGACTTTATTCGGGCTAACACCCGCTGCGGCTACGTCGTGGTTCTTTTGGTAATGCTAATGAGCTTTATACCGCCCGCCCATTCGTTTTTCGACCCTTCTCAACCACAGCAGAAGCAGCGGCCGCGCGCGCGTGAGCTCGGCATACACGTGGGCGTCATTCCTATCGGCCCGCTCAATGCAATCACTGATGTCGCAGGTGTGATGGTTGGGCACGCCACGATTGTGCGCGGCGAAAACGTGCGCACCGGAGTTACCGCGATTCTGCCGCACGGCGGAAATATCTTCCGCGAGAAGGTTCCGGCCGCAATCTTCGTCGGAAACGGTTTCGGCAAGCTGATGGGCTCAACCCAGGTAAATGAACTCGGCGAAATCGAAACCCCAATCGTACTGACCTCGACGCTCAGCGTACCGCGGGCAGCCGATGCTTTGCTTGATTACACGTTGTCGCTCCCCGGCAATGAAGAGGTGCAATCTGTGAATCCGGTCGTTGCCGAAACGAACGACGGTTACCTTAACGACATTCGCGGACGCTATGTGACGCGTGATGACGTTTTCAACGCCATCAGGAACGCAAAGGCGGGAATTGTTGAAGAGGGATCCGTTGGTGCGGGCACGGGCACAGTTGCGTTTGGTTACAAAGGTGGAATCGGCACCGCTTCGCGAAGGTTGCCGGCAACGCTGGGTGGCTACACGGTTGGCGTGCTGGTACAAACAAATTTCGGTGGCATTCTCACAATCAATGGCGCTCCGGTAGGACGTGAATTGGGCAGGTACTATTTGAAAGACGAACTAGCCGGCAATGGACTTCACAAGTGCGAAACTGATCGTGCCGTTGACTCTACTAATAGTGTTTTGTGTGCTCCCAATAGCCCCGACGGCTCCATCATAATCGTTATTGCTACCGACGCGCCTGTCTCCTCTCGCAACCTCAGTCGGATGGCAGCGCGCGCGATGCTGGGGCTGGCCAGAACCGGTGCCGCCGCGAGCAACGGCAGCGGCGACTATGCGATTGCCTTTTCAGCTGCGTCCGAAATTCGCATTCATACCGCCACAGATCCCGCAAACCCAAACATTCAGCGGGCTGGTGTGTTTGTGCGTAACGATGCGATGTCGCCGCTGTTCCTCGCGGTCATTGAAGCAACCGAGGAGGCCATCTACAACTCTCTGCTTCGCGCCACTACCATGACGGGCCGCGGTCATACGGTCGTGGCCCTTCCGCTTGATCGAACGCTCGAGATACTCCGCAATCATAAGGCGCTGTGAACGTCGAAAGTCACATATCCACAGGGTGTACAGGTAGAAGATTTTCTCTTCTGCACTTTCCACATCGGTCCGTGGCCCTGGAAATACATGGTCCTGTTGACACATCAATCCTGCCTGCATAGAATTCACCTTCCCCTAAAAATTGAACCAGCCGAGGAGGGAGTCAGAGTGAAAACAACTATACGTGTCAACCGCAAGCGTCCGGAGTCAATGACCAAACAAATTACGGATCAGCTTACTAACCTCATCGAGTCGGGGGCCATGACAGTGGGCAGTTATCTGCCGAGTGAACGTGAACTAGCTAATTCGTTAAAGGTAGCCCGAAATGTTGTGCGCGGAAGTTATGAGAATTTGATGAAGGCTGGAAGAATCCAGAGCGAAGGTCGCAAAGGTCGAACGGTGAGAGCAGCCGGCGCAAAAAAACGGTCCGGAGCGGCGAAGAGCACCAGGAGCGCAGCCGGCTCGAGGGCGCGCAAAAAATAATCCCAGGGGCGCAGCGATTAAAGATGGTCTGGTGGCAATTGACTCCCCTCCCCACGCCTAACCAGCAAGCAGAAATCACTGGCTAAGATTCGCGGTCTCCTCTCCGAGGGCTAGGATTTCGCTGCGAATTGCCTTGCGCTCCGCCAGCAAACGCACAAAAAACCTGCGCCTCACAAGGAAGAATGCGAGGGCCCGCAGGCCGCCGAGAAACCTGTCGAGCCCTTCGAAAAACAGTATCGCGAGATAACCCGTCCCGGGAATTACGATTAGCGCGAAGAGTGCCAGTGTCCATCCTTCGGCTTCATAGCCGGCCGCTCCAATCACAATCCAGGTAAGCGGAAACAACAACATGGCCGACATGATCTTGACAGTCGAAATCACATCATCGTCATCGCGCGAAAATCTGGTGGCCAGGTAACCACCCAGGCGGTAAGCGGGATAGTGGACCACGACACCGACTGTTGCCGGCCCCACCAGCAATAAAAATAGAACCACGCGAGTCAGCAAATGAGTGAATACATCAGTTGTAGACTTTGGCGGCGAGAGATCGTCGGCATCTACGCCCGCTTGATTTAATTCTTCTTCAAAGCGAGTCATGCGCACTTCCAGCCGCCGCAAACGTTCGGGCGCGCGTTCACGCAAAACCCGGTAGGCTTTAACGAAACGTTGCTGCAGCAGCAGCTCTTCAGCGAGGCTTTCGCGTCCCTCTTCGTCCGGTTCAGACGAAAAAATTCTTTCGGCGCGGCTGATCGTCTGTAGCGCCTCTTCATGTTCAGCATCGAGCATCACCTCTCGCAGCGCACACTCGATGCGATTGGAAAGCTCCCTCACTGCGGCGCGCGGCGGGTTACCGTCGCTTTCCATTTCCACGGGCAGGACGTCGATTGGAATTCCGAAGTAGAGCAGCACGGCGCTGCGAAATTTTGTCTTGGAAGTGTAGTAGAGACCGGCCGGAACTATCTTTAGATTTTTAACTTCGCCGGTCGAAACGGCGCCCAGGGCTATGCGCGCGGCTCCAGTCTTGATTGGCCTGAGGCGCGGCTCGTCATGCGAAACACCTTCAGGGCAAATACCAATCGTGCCGCCGCGCGCCAACAAGGCTCGCGCTGCCACAAACATTTCGCGATTTCTGGACACATCTTCTCCCTCATCCTGCGGCCGGTAAACGGGAAGCGAATCCATTGCGCGAACGAGAAAACTAAGCACCGGCATGCGGAAGAGCGGGGCTTTAGCCAAAAATGAAACACGCCGCGGGGCCAGCGATAGAAGAAAAGCCGGGTCTACCAGCGCGTTCGGATGATTGAGCACAAAGATGACTGGGCTCTTGCGCGGCACATTTTCAACACCAACCACTTCAACACGCCGAAAATAGACGCGCATGGCTAATCTGAGAAGGGCAACAATTATTCGGCGAGTCATTGGGCAGTCCGTCGGGCGCAGATTCTAATCTATCTTGTAGGAGCACGGCATGCCGTGCCCCGCATCTCGGTAGTACTCAATACGCTCCCGAACATGGTCGTTATCGCTGGAGCCGGTCGCTACCCGCTCCTGGCTCTGATTGTAATGACGATGCGCGGGCAGGCGTTTAATGCAATAATAGCCACGCTTTCCCAATAATCTGTCAGCTAATCTGGAGAGGATTTATGAAGCGCTTCGTCGTCGCGATTTCTATTCTTGTGTTTGCCCTATCGTCCCTCGCATCAATTGCCACGGCCCAGGAAACTCGTCGGTTCACCATTGAAGATCTGTTGAAGGTAAGGCGCGTCGGCGATCCGCAGGTCTCGCCGGATGGGAAACACATCGCTTTCACCATCGGCGACGTGAACTGGGACGCCAACAAGGTCATCACCCAAGTCTACGTAATGAACACCGACGGCGGCAGCATGAAGCAACTGACAGATGGCAACAGCTCGGCCACTGCGCCACGCTGGTCGCCCGATGGCGAAAAGATCGCCTATACCACCGGCGGCCAGATCTGGGTAATGGAAAGTGATGGCGACAACAAAGATCAGGTTACGAAAATCTCGACCAATGCCGCTGCGCCGCTTTGGTCGCCGGACGGCAAATGGATCGCATTTACCTCCGAGGTCTATCCCGATTGCAGCGATGACGATTGCAGTAAGAAGAAAGACGAAGTGGCTGAAAAAAGCAAAGTCAAAGCGCACATCACAACGCGCCTGCTCTTTCGTCATTGGGATGAATGGCGCGATTTAAAGCGAACGCACGTTTTCGTTGTTTCCAGCAAGGGAGGCACAGCACGGGATCTGACCGCAGGCGATTTTGATTCACCGCCGTATGCTGCAGCCAGCGGCGTCGATTATTCATTCTCGCCCGACAGCAGCGAACTTGCTTACGTTCGCAACCCTGACAAGGTAGAAGCGACTTCGACCAATAGCGACATTTACATTGTTCCGCTCTCGAGCGGCGCGGCGAGAAATATCACTGCCCGCAACAGAGGCTACGACGTTGCTCCGATCTATACACGCGACGGGAAATACATAATCTATCGCTCGCAGGCCACAGCCGGCTTCGAAGCAGATCGCTGGCGCCTAATGTCCTACAACCGCGCCACTGGCACCAGCGCGGAGATCACCAGGAACTTTGACTTGCAGGTGGAAGAAGTAGCGCTGTCTCCGGATGGAAATTATGCTTATTTCATCGCGGGTGAAAGGGGCCGCTTGCCCGTGTTCCGGGTTCCGCTGGGCGGGGCCGAACCGCAGAAGGTAGTTCCGAATGTTTCGGCTTCGGGATTGCAAATTACCCCCGATGGCAAGTCACTGATTTTCGCTCATAGCACTAATGCGACGCCTGCCGAAATATATCGCGCCGACATCAATGGGGGCGCGATCACGGCGCTGACCAACACAAATAAAAATTTCCTGGCACCATTCGGGTTGCGGCCGGCTGAAGACGTAGAGTGGACGGGCGCGCTTGGCAAAAAGAATCACGGCTTTATTGTGAAGCCCGCCGATTTTGACTCCGGCAAAAAATATCCGCTGCTGGTTCTGATTCATGGCGGCCCACAAGGAGCCTGGAGCGACAACTGGGGTTATCGCTGGAATCCTCAGATATTTGCAAACAAGGGCTACGTCGTCTTTTGCCCAAACCCACGCGGCTCGACGGGATACGGGCAGCAGTTTGTGAACGAGATCAGCGGCGATTGGGGCGGCAAAGCTTATGTCGACATTATGAGTGGCACGGCTGACATGCTGCGCCGCAATTCGTTCCTTGACAGAAACCGAGTGGGAGCTGCAGGCGCGAGTTATGGCGGCTACATGATCGACTGGATCGAAGGGCACAACAACGATCCACGTTTCAAGTTCAAAGTGCTCGTTTCCCATGACGGTGTCTACAACCTCGAGAGCATGTATGGCGCCACTGAAGAGCTCTGGTTTCCGGAGTGGGACTTCAAAGGGACGCCCTGGACCAATCCCGTTATGTATGCGCGCTGGTCACCGAATAAGTTCGTTAAGAACTTCAAGACGCCCATTCTCATAGTTCACGGCGAACTGGATTATCGCGTTCCCATTGCCGAGAGCCTGCAATTGTTCACCGCCGTCCAGCGCTTGGGTGTGGACTCGAAACTCCTGGTGTTTCCCGATGAAAACCATTGGGTGCTGAAGCCACAAAACTCGCAGCTCTGGTATCACACGGTGCTTGATTGGCTTGATAAGTATTTGAAGTAGGCGATACAGGGAATGCGGGCGACCACACTGGAAGCATTCAGTTGTGACATCTCAGAATAAGGAAGGGAGCTTGCCCCCCGTTCTTTCTACGCAACCAACGGAAGCCGATCGCCTCGCCATGCGCCGGCGTCCGTACGGTCGCCCCATCATGCATCAAAACTGGGGCAAGCTTCTCTTTATGCACTGGCGCGTCGATGAGAGGCTGCTGCGCCCGCTGATTCCCGCTCAAGTCGAAATCGACACATTTGACGGTTCGGCATGGATCGGAGTAGTTCCCTTCACCATGTGGGGCATTCGGGCTTCGTTGCTGCCACCGATTCCTGGTACCAGCTCCTTTCACGAACTGAACGTTCGCACTTATATCCATTACAACGGCGTTCCCAGCGTTTGGTTTCTCTCGCTGGATGCGGCCAGCAGACTAGCAGTGTGGGGCGCTCGTAAGTTCTATCACCTACCATACTTCTACGCTCGAATGTCATTAGGTCAAGCAGGCAACCGCATTGATTACTCCTCGACGCGGTGCGACAAACACGGACCGCCGGCGCAGTTTTCTGCGGCCTGGTTTATTGGCGAGCGTCTGACCGAATCGTCACCGGGCTCGCTCGAGTTCTTTCTTACGGAACGCTACTGCCTCGACACCCAGCACAAAGGCAAACTGTATCGTGCGCGCATTCATCATCAGCCCTGGCCTCTGCGAGCCGCTACGCTGCAACAACTCAAGTCCTCCGTGCTCGAATCGCATGGCCTGCCGGCGCCTGCGGGCGATCCACTCCTGCACTACTCAGAAGAGCTCAGCGTAAATATCTGGCCGTTGCGGGAAGCGCAATCATCACTCGACCTTCTCTAGCGGCGGGACAACGGCTACAAAGTCGTCGGCAAACCGAGCTGCATACTGCATTAATAATTCCTCCACGCGTTCCAACTTCCTGGAGCGCACAATCAGACCGGCGTGATGTTTCTTTTTCACCCGGTAGACGATTTCCGGATCGTCGTAAGCAGAAGTGTCAGGCTGCTCCTGTTTTGATAGAGACAGCACGATGCCCGCATATTCGTTCCTCGAAGGCTTGGGCTTTCTGCTGCCGAGCCTCGTTCGACGGTCGACCTGCAGCACTGCTCCTGGCGTCTGCTCCTGCCTCCTGATTTCCCCGTCCGCTATTTCAATTCTCGCCCACTCGCGCCACAAGTTCAGACCAGAAGCAGCTTCTAAAACGTCGGC
>DATGYM010000036.1:0-4314 GCA_035297925.1 Pyrinomonadaceae bacterium
GCTAGGGCGCGCGGCGCAAAGATTTACTGTGAAATCACGGGATACGGAGTCTCCGCGGATGCCTACCACATGACTGCGCCGCCACCGGATGGCGAAGGCGCCGCGCGGGCTATGAAAATGGCGTTGGACCACGCGCGCATCTCACCCGAGGAGGTCGATTACATCAACGCGCACGCTACTTCCACCGACATCGGCGATCTTTGCGAAACCCGCGCCATTAAGCAAATCTTTGGAGAATATGCGGACAAGGTTTCGATCAGTGCAACGAAATCGATGACCGGCCATTTGTTAGGCGGCGCCGGTGGAATAGAGATGGCAGCCTGCGCGCTGGCCATCCGCGACTCTGTAATTCCGCCCACGATCAACCTGGAAAATCCGGGCGAAGAATGCGACCTCGATTACACGCCCAACGTTGCCCGCGAAAAGAAAGTGCGCGTCGCGCTCAATAATTCCTTTGGGTTTGGCGGCCATAACGCCACCCTGGTCGCGAGCGCGTTTGAAGGTTAGCATTCGCCGCGGTGACCTGCGCTTGCTACGGTGCAATCGCTTTGACTAGTCGCTCGTCACTTGGCACTGTTGAATTCACTGTCCGATGCGGGCATAGCTTAATGGTAAAGTTCCAGCCTTCCAAGCTGGCCATGCGGGTTCGATTCCCGTTGCCCGCTCATTTTATCTGGCCGCATCTTTTTCGAGCAATTCTGTCGCCCTTAGCAGTTCTTCAATGGCGTCAGCCTCTTTTTTAACCCCGCGGTGAAGGAGTCCAATCATTTCGACGCCTCGGGGCGATAAAGATTCTTCGCGCAGCAAGACTTCGAGCCCAAGCAACAGCGGCCCCAATGGCTCACGCAGTAGGTGCGTAATGCGCTGAACAAATTCTGCATTACCAGGTACGCTTGGTTTCAGTGTGGCGTTCAATTGACGCACAGCTTCTTGATGTTCCTCAACGAATTGGACGGTCGCTTCAATAATGACATTGTCGAAAAAACATTCCACAACTCGCCGCGCGGCATTCTGTGCGTCAAAATCGAAACGTGGTTCCTCAGCGGCGAAGGTTTTGAGCCAGGTGTCAATGAAGTTCCGACGAATCAGGCAGATCTCGCGGATTAATTCTTCCAGCTTGTAACCTTGCCGCCAGCGCTTCCAGCCGTGGGCCCTGGCGTCCTGCCTCGCCTCTCGCTTGATCTCCTTGGCATTGGGCTGTTTGAGGAGAGCTGCCAGCTCCGTGCAGAGCTCAGGGAGATGATCAAGCAGTTGTGTATAGGTAAGATTGTCCGAGGTAGAAATGCTTGGGTTCTTATCGACTGCAGCTATCCAGGAATGGAGAATTTGGTCCCGATGGGCGAGTACAAAGTCGCCAAAACCGGCGACTGCTCCCACCGCAGACCTGCTCTGACCGTAACGAGTGATGAACGTAGCCTCCTAATCTTGTTTCGGAGGCCGATCCCTCCGCGGCCTTAGGCTAAAGTATTATGCCCAAAAAACTCCAAACCGAAAGAATGTAATCTTGCGTTCGCACCAGGCAGCAAAACGGCGGACGTGAATTTGCGCGATACTTACGGCGTAAGGAAAATTTTGCCTGTGTAAGGATCTTCTACTGCTGTTCCCGGCGGAAAACCGAGGACTTGGACGTAGCCCGCATCCGGTGCGAACGGACTCGTAACGAAACCCGGTTTACCCGGGACCGGAGTCCCATACGGTAAATCGGCTTTTTGATCGCTCCCGCTTGAGGCTGCCTTCGCCCACCGGACGTCGGTCTGACCCCCGGGCGCTGGGGTTGGCTTGTCGGAAGTCTCACTATTCACAGCATCGCTTGGTGGAGTCTTTTTACGCTTATGCGTGCTCCGGTGTGGCCGCGGCGTCTCTTTCGGGTGAGCGACTGCGCTACGTAGTGTTCTGAAAAACTCTTGGAAGGGGCCTGCTTTGGCGGCGTCATTCACCGTGGATAGGGAGATTGACAACAAAATGACGAGCGCGTGGTGTCGCCGTTTCACCAAGACTGGTTCGTGCCACGCGCGTGCTGTGCGCGTAAAGCGGGGATGCCCTGGTGCCGTGGGAGCCAGGAAAAGCCGCAGGATTCATGAATCCTGCGGCTTTTTTTATCGGGATATTCCAGGACGCGTGTCAATCAACTACGACGCGATCAACTATCCGTGAATCGCCGGCGTTTGCGTAATAAATACGCACATGAGTGCCGGGTTTGATAGCGGTTTGGATGACTTCGCCCTTCTTGTTCACGACGTGACCCGGCCCGTTCAGGACGTAGCTGCCGGGTGTATTGAAACGATCCTCGCGAACAACAAGTGTCTTCGCCGGCTGGTAATTGGCCGCCGAGCCGTCCTCACTTGTCATTTTGATAATCGTTCCTGTTACCGTTATTTCTTCGGTGGTAGTTGGCCCTTGCCCTTTACCCTTCGACTCTGGCTGCGCAAAGGCCAGCGGCGCCAGCAGTGCGCAGCAGACGAGGATGGTAATTGGTTTCTTCATCTTATCCCTCCTAATGATGTTGATGGTTGTACGTGACGGTTGGTTACCCTTTACAAAGGGATTCCGGAGCGTGTGCTGCACGAAATTTAGATTTCTGTCGTCTCTGGCTTATCTTCTCCAATCGTGAAAGAGGCCGTTAATCTGAATACTCAGGCGGCAAACGGGCAGGCTCGCAGTGATCTGTTCCCTTCGACCCACTGGAGCGTAGTGTTCGCGGCCGGCGGAAGCCAAGCCGAACCGGAGATGGCGGGTGCGGCGCTGGCGGAGCTTTGTCAAATTTATTGGGCACCGCTATACGGTTTCGTACGCAGTCGCGGACACACTGTGCACGACGCACAGGATCTCACGCAGAGTTTCTTCGCCTACGTGCTCGAACATAAAGTTTACGCCCGCGCCGATCGACAGAAAGGCAGGTTTCGTTCATTTCTGCTTGCCTCGCTGAAAAACTTTTTGGCGGACGCGGCCGACAAGGAACGGACCCTTAAGCGTGGCGGTGCACAAATTTTTCTGCCGCTGCACGAAGAGCAGGCACAGGATGCAGAGTCGCTTTTCCAGACTCACAATGGCCTGAGCAACGAAGATCTGCTTTTCGATCGCAGTTGGGCCGAGGCATTGGTTGCCACTGTGTTGGGACGGCTGTTGGCAGATTACAAACGTGAGGGCAAAGAGCAGCTCTTCAATGAGCTAAGGATGTTTGTCGCGGGTGGAGCGGAGCCGCCGCCATCTTATGCTGAACTGGGGCATCGGTTGGGTATAGCTGAGTCGACGCTTCGCAGTCATGTCACCCGTCTTCGAGCGCGTTACCGGGAAGCATTGCGCACCGAGGTGCGCCGAACGGTGGATAGCGAAGCCCAGGTAGATGAAGAGTTGCGCGAGTTGCTCCACGTATTAACGGAATTGTAAGGAATGCGCGCCATGGGAAAACCGCTGCCATCTGGCGTCGGGCTTTGCTCGAGGTGCGGCAAGCCTTTGAACGCAAAAGGCGACTGCCTGGCTTGCCTGTTGCGAACGGGATTAGACCATACAGCCGTCGAAACTAAACCCAGTGTCTTAGCGTTCGGCGATTTCGAAGTTGAGCAACACCCAGACGGTTCGTGCTGGGAGCTTGGTCACGGTGCAATCGGCGTGACATACCTTGCTGCGGACAAGGTGTTGCGCCGCCGGGTAGCTCTCAAAGTGATTGAGGTGCCTCCGGTAGCACGTGGCTCGCAGGCTGTGCGGGATCGCTTTTTACGTGAAGCCCGCGCGGCGGCTGCCTTACGCCATCCGAATGTAGCTGCCGTCTTCCAGTTTGGTACGTCGCCGGATGCCAGCCACTGCTATTACGCGATGGAACTGATCGAAGGCGAAACGTTAGCAGCGCGCGTGCGCAGGGATGGTCCGCTTAACGCGAAGGAGACTCTGAAAATTGCGATTCAAATTGCGCGCGCATTAACGGCTGCAGCAGCTCACGATCTAATCCATCGCGATCTGAAGCCGAGCAATATCATGCTGACGGGCGATTCGGAGGTGAAAGTCATCGATTTCGGCCTGGCGAAGGCGATTACCGATGCCGGCGGCGAGATGGATCTGACCCGTGGAGAATTCGTCGGCACACCGACTTTCGCCAGCCCTGAGCAATTTGGAGGCGGCCCGGTGGATGGGCGCTCCGACATCTATGCGCTCGGCGGTACGCTCTGGTTTGCGCTCACCGGATTGCCACCGCACCCTGGCAAGACAATGGAAGAGATTCGCGATCGTAAAACGCGCCATCACCCGCCAGTCGCACAATTGACCGCCAGAAAGGTTCCTGAACCGCTGGTAAAATTGGTGCGTTCTACGCTTGCGATC
>DATGYM010000037.1:0-2552 GCA_035297925.1 Pyrinomonadaceae bacterium
CTTGCCGTCGCTACCAGCCTCCGCCCGAAATCGGTCACCCCATATCGGCATGTCGCGCGTCCCGTGGGCTGGGACCTCGGTGAGCCCATCGATTTTATGGTATACCTCCCAGAACGGAAACTTGCCCCCGTTATTTTTTGCCAATTGTCGTAGGTTGGCCGGTTGCACAGTTAAATATCTTCTCATGACGCCATCGCCCCGCCCCTCAGCACCGTGGCAAACGGCACAATTGTGCTGATACTCCAGTTCACCCCCAGCGACGACCTCCGTCGGCTGCGCTGAAGCGAAACCGATAAAGCCTTGCAGGATACTTGCAAGTAGCAACAACACCGTAAAACCCGTATTGGCTTTCGAACCCATTTCTTTCCTCGTTCGTCTTTCTCGGTTTAGTTGTCTTCGGTCTCCGAGTTTTTTCCGCTTGGACGGTAACTAAGGAGATGCCATGGCTCTTGAGCATGTGGCTACTCCACATTCGCTGCGATATTAATACACAAGACGAGGTACTTCCCAACACCTTCTTAGGCCATTTCCCATGCCGTGGAACGAGGCTTACTATCCGAGATCAATGAGGAACTTGCCGCGTGAAATTCGGTTGAAGGCGATCGAAATCGCCAACGCTTTGCTCGAAGAGGGTTATGATGAAGGCAAGGCGATCCGGATCGCGATTGCCAAAGCCAGAGAATGGGCCAAGCGCGCCAGATCGCCGTACTGGCGCTGATCCCCGCGAATAGCTATGGCTCGGTATCGGTAGAGGTTGCCTCGACCGCAAAGGCTACATTATTCGTGGACTCGAGCGCAAACGTCCCGTTCCAAAGATTGCCTCAGACAGTTGGCTCTAGTGTACCCTATTTCAAAACTGCCAAGACTTTCGTGATGCTGTCCTTGGCGTCGCCAAAGAGCATCATACATTTCGGGTTATAGTAGAGTTCATTTTCCACTCCGGCAAAGCCGGGGCGCATGCTGCGCTTGAGCGACGGCAAGGGACTATTGCCTAGCGCTGGAGCGTGGCCTACCGCTCCGTCGTAAACCGTTAATGATCCGGCTACAAGCCGATCTCCTATATGCATTACAAGTTGATCATTCAACAGAATGTAAGGGAAGTTCATGCAAACAGAATTGTTTTTGATCCCGCTTATAAAGCGTCGATTTGGACTCGGCGTCTGCGCCTTCCTGAACGCTTGATGATCGCGGCTAGTGATCTAAAACGAATACGAAATCAGGGTTGAGTGAAGCACGTGGCAGAATTCTCTCGTATGGTTTGTAATCAAGTCGTACCATCTGATAAGCAATCGCACCGCTCAGCATGTGATCGGGGATGTTCGAGCCGGAGACATCAAAGGGCATCATATTAATAATCCGCGACGCACCAATCGGTCGTTTCATGGTTGTGCTCTGGAGAGCGGCCCGCCTAGATTAGCACGAAGTTAAGGAAAAAGGTGGACAATGGCAGAGGCGGTTTGCAAAGGCAAACGCGGAAGTTGATATTCACACCGTTTCGAAAAGAATCCTGACTTCTCACCCCGACCATGACGTTGAACGTTCCGAGCAAACTTTATTATCCGAATAGCAGGCGAAGGCGGATACAGTTCCCGAATCGCGTTGACTTCAGTGATATGGCGACGTCGCCCTTGAATTCAGCCAAGTGAACGGCCACCCTTACATACTCCTAGCCAAGCAACCTGAGGGGTCATGTATATTCGGATCCTGGTACCGTTGGATGGATCGAAGATCGCCGAAAATGTTTTGCCGTACGCTCGCAGTCTGGCAGGAGCCCTCAAAATTCCAGTGCAGCTTTTAGGCGTGATCGAAATGAGTCATTACACCTCTGGTGCGAGAGCCAGTTACCTGGACACGCTTATGCATGCCGCCATCCGGCGCAACCAAGAATACCTACAAAGTGTTGCCAAGACATTTCCCGTTTCCAGCGTAGAATGCACAGTCGAGGGTGGAGTGCCTCAGGAGGTCATCATTGCGAAGGCCGCTGAGAACCGGGGAACCCTTATCGCACTGGCGACGCATGGCCGTTCAGGGCTTAATCGGTGGCTTCTGGGCAGCGTTGCCGAGAAGGTACTGCGTGGAGCAAGTAACGCCGTTCTGCACGTCCGAGGGACCGAAGAAGCCAAGACCGAAGGCGAAAAGGCGCCGGAGCGAGTTATTGTCCCACTTGACGGCTCTCAGCTAGCGGAAGCCGTTATGCCGATCGTCTTGGAAGTGGCGAAGGCGATCAAGTTGAAAGTTGTGTTGCTACGAGTCTATAGCGCGCCGCCGATCATGTACAGCATCGGTCATGATGATTTTCTTGACGATTTGAATAAGATCTTAGCGGAGTCGAAAAGTGAGGCAACAAGCTATCTGGATAACGTGGCGAACCAGTTGAAGAGTAAAGGATTGGCTGATGTGATCCAAATTGTCTCAGAGGGTGAAGCCGCCGAAAATATTATCGAATTAGCAAGAGGGGCTCCGAACAGTTTGATTGTGATGTGTACCCATGGCTACTCAGGCGTGAAGAGTTGGGTGCTTGGAAGTGTCGCAGAGAAGGTGGTGCGTCATGG
>DATGYM010000038.1:0-20051 GCA_035297925.1 Pyrinomonadaceae bacterium
CGCAGCGCTTTAACACGGTCCTGCTCGGCCTATTTTCAACGGTCGCGTTGATGTTAGCCGTAGTTGGAGTCTATGGAGTGCTGAGCGATTCCGTGACCACGCGCACACATGAAATCGGCGTGCGCCTGGCGCTTGGCGCGCAACGTTCCGATGTGCTGCGAATGGTTGTAGGGCAGGGAATGGCGCTGGTGGGAATTGGCATTGCCGCCGGTCTCTTTGGTGCTTATCTGCTGACACAGTTGTTGTCCACACTGCTTTATGACGTGAGTACGACTGATCGCGCGACATTCGTGATTGTCCCGTTAGCGTTGGCAGCCGTTGCCTTTGGTGCCTGCTTAGTTCCAGCGCGCCGCGCAACGAAAGTCGATCCACTGGTGGCCTTGAGGTACGAGTGATGATTTGGACTTTTAGACTTTGGTCTTGGGGTCTTAGATCTTAGTTGCCAGCATTGAGTAACGTGCGAGTAAAAAACGCGATTGGATCCAGAGGCCTAAGACCAAAGACCTAAGACCAAAGTCCAAAGACCGAGGATCCAAGTGTCCAAGACAGGAGTCGTTATGGAAGCACTGGTTAAAGACATTCGCTACGGAGTGCGGAGCTTATTGAAGCGACCGGGTTTCACAGTAGTCGCGGTCGTAACGCTCGCTTTAGGCATCGGTGTAAATACAGCGATTTTCAGCGTTATCAATGCGGTGTTATTGCGCCCTCTAGCTTATGCAGAGCCGGTGAGGCTGGTGGCGTTTCGCTCTAACCAGTCTGCGCCGGACCTCGCCGACGTCGAATCACAGAGCCGCACATTCAGCACTCTCGGCGGTGAAGTGAAGCAGCCTTTGGATTACACCGCGGGCAGCGAGCCAGTGCAGTTTCAGATCGGCCACGTCACCGGCGGTTTCTTTGGTACGCTCGGAGTAAAGCCTGAACTCGGCCGCGCGATCGCGCCTGAGGACGACCGACCCAACGCACCTTACGTGGTAGTTCTTAGCCATGCGTTATGGCTGCGGCAGTTTGGCGGTGATCCACAGATCGTGGGTAAGGCAATTCCGCTAAGCGGCAACGTCTACACAATTATTGGTGTTATGCCGGATACCTTCGCCTCGCCTCGCGACAACACCGAGGCCTGGACACCGGTGCATGTGTCGAATCCGGTGGCTGCGAATTTTCGTGGCGTTCACTTTCTCCGTACTTATGGCCGGCTGGCGCCTGGCGCGACTCTCGATCAAGCGCGCGCGGAGATGCTGGTCATCGACAAGTCCCTGGCAGCGCAGTATCCGGCGGATAACAAGAACCGCAGTACGGCCTTGGTTCCTTTACACGAGCGCATCGTGGGGCAATCGCGGCAGTCGCTGTTGGTGTTATTCGCTGCCGTTAGTTTGGTGTTGCTGATTGCGTGCGCCAACTTTGCGAATCTGTTACTGGCGCGAGCCGCCGAACGCGAACGCGAATTCGTGATCCGGTCGGCGCTGGGAGCGGGCCGCTGGCGGCTGGTGCGGCAAATGTTGACTGAAAGCATGCTGGTCTCGTTAGCCGGCGGCGCTGTGGCGGTGCTGCTGGCAATCTGGGCCACGAATCTGCTGGTGGCGCTGCAACCGGAAAACTTGCCGCGCTTACAGGAGATCGGCCTTGACGGGCGCGTGCTGGTTTTCACTCTGGGCATTTCGTTACTGACGGGAATTATCTTTGGCCTGCTGCCGGCGTGGAGCGCTTCGCGCAGCGTGGCCGGTGAAGCATTGAAGGAAGGCGGCCGTACCGCCACCGCCGGTGGCGCCCGGCAACGGATGCGCAGCACGTTCGTGGTAGTCGAACTTGCCGTGGCGGTGATTCTTCTGGTCGGTGCTGGTTTGCTCATAAAAACATTTTGGAATCTCCGTTCCGTGGAGCCGGGATTCAATCCCGATCATCTCCTGACGATGAGAGTTGAATTACCTGAAGCTCGCTATAAGGAAGTCGACAAGCAAACTCGTTTTCGCACGCAGGTTTTGGATGCCATGAATTTGTTGCCCGGCGTGGAGGCAGCGATGGTTAGCGAACTGCCTTTGAGCGGCGACTCGCTTGACCATGATTTTGTGATCGACGGGCGGCCGCCGCTCGCTCCGGGCGATGAGCCGAGTTTGGAAACGCGCAGTGTACTGGGCGACTACTTCCGCACCATGCAGATTCCACTGCGGTCGGGACGCAATTTCGCGCCGCAGGATTTTGTCGAGAAAGCACCGCTGGTAGGAATCGCCAACGACGCCATGGTGCGTCAATATTTTGCTAACGAAGATCCACTCGGCAAGCGGATACGTTGGGCGCGCAATCCCGAAGTTCAGTGGATAACGATCATCGGCGTCGTCGGTGACGTAAAGCATTTCGGTCTCGACTTGCCGGAACAGCCGGCACTCTATTCTCCCTATACACAGATCAATCCGTGGAAACGTTGGATGACGATTGTGGCGCGCACCCAGTCAGATCCTGAGTCAATGGCGCAGGCCGTTAAGCGGCAGGTCTGGAAAGTCGATTCCCAGTTGCCGGTTACGAGAGTCAAAACAATGAACGACGTTTCGGCCGCGTCGTTTGCCGCGCGCCGCTTCAATATGTTGTTGCTGGCAATTTTTGCGGGGTTGGCCCTTGCCCTGGGCGCGGTGGGTATCTACGGCGTCATGTCTTACGCGGTTACGCAGCGCACGCAGGAAATCGGCATCCGCATGGCACTGGGCGCGCGCGCAACAGACGTCCTGAAACTGGTTATTAAGAATGGTCTCGCGCTCACGCTGATTGGGATCGTTATCGGCGTGGCCGGGGCGTTCGGGTTGACGCGGTTGCTAACAGCGCTGCTCTTCGGAGTTTCGCCAACCGATAAGCCGACTTTCATTGCGGTCTCAGTCATCCTGGCGTTCGTCGCCCTGGTTGCCTGTTACCTGCCGGCGCGGCGGGCGACGAAGGTCGATCCACTAGTCGCGCTGCGTTACGAGTGACTTGGATCTCACATCTCAAATTGAGATGAATCGCTGAGACGGAAAGACGTAAATGCAAACACTACTACAAGACTTGAAATACGGTGTACGCATGCTGGCGAAGAAGCCGGGGTTCTCTATGAACAGAGAGGAATCTGATGGGCACATTGCTTCGAGACCTTCGTTATTCCCTGCGGATTCTGTTGAAGAATCCGGCCTTCACAGCCGTGGCCGTCTTCTCAATTGCTCTGGGCATCGGCGCTAATACAACCGTCTTCAGCGTCATTAATGCCGTGCTCTTAAAGCCGTTGCCCTACAAGGATCCCGGCAGCCTGGTATTGGTTTGGGGAGATGCCAATCAGGAAAGTTTGAGAAAACATAATCAGGTTTCAGCAACGGACGTTGCCGACTTTCGCGCGCAGTCCAGCGCTTTCGAAGATGTAACCACGTACACGGGTTGGTTTCCGATCATGACGGGGGACAGCGAAGCCGAACGCATCCCTGGGATTCAGGTGGGTGACGGATTTTTCAAGATTATGAAAGGCGAGCCGCTGCTTGGCAGGGTTTTCACCCCGGAGGAGCAGGAGGACGGGAAAGACTTTGTCATCGTGTTGAGTTACGCCCTGTGGCAACGGCGCTTTGCTGCGGATCCGAGTGTTGTTGGCAAGTCGCTGTCACTGAATGGCCGCCCCTACAACATCGTCGGCGTAATGGGCCCTGACTTTCGTCCCTTGCCGGCGAAGCTGGTTGCGCCCGAGGGTCAATTCTACCGTCCAGTAGCTGAAGCATACGATGATACAGAGCGAGACTCACGGCACCTGCGCGCTATTGCGCGACTGAAACCCGGAGCCACCCTTGCGCAAGCCCAGGGTGAACTGAATGTCATCACTCAGCGACTCCAGCAACAGCATCCCACTACCAACCACGATATTGGCGCTGCCGTTGTTTCTCTCACCGACGAGCTGGTCGGCGACATACGGCCGACATTGTGGATCATCTTTGCGGCCGTCGTTTTCGTTTTGCTGGTAGCCTGCGCAAACGTAGCCAATCTGCTGCTCGCGCGTGCGACCGTGCGTTACAAAGAAATAACTATTCGTTCGGCGATAGGGGCCGGGCGCGGTCAATTAGTGCGGCAGCTCTTGACTGAAAGTCTCCTGCTGTCGTTGCTGGGCGGCGTACTCGGTCTGTTGTTCGCAATTTGGGGGACCAGTGTCGTTGCCTCGGCGGGAGCGAAGATCAATCCAATGTTTCAGACCGCGCAGGTCGATTTGCGCGTGCTTGGATTCACTCTTGTAGTTTCGATAATCACAGGTTTGGTATTCGGCCTTGCACCGGCCCTGCAGATTTCAAAACCCAACCTTGCTGAGTCGTTGAAAGACGCGGGTCGCGGATCCGGCGCGGCTGCCGGCCGGAACCGTTTGCGAAGCGTGCTCGTGGTTTCAGAAATCGCTATGACTCTGGTGCTGCTGGTCTGTGCCGGGCTGCTGATTAGAACGGTGATGCGTTTGAAGAGTGTCGATACGGGCTTCAATGCAAAGAATATTCTTGCGATGAACATTGGCCTGCCGACCGTGCGCTATCCGAAGCCGGAGAACCAGGTTGCATTTTATAAGCAAGTCACGGAACGAATCGCGGCGCTGCCCGGAGTTAAGGCCGCCGGCATCACCAGTGTGTTGCCGCTGAGCGGCAACTTCGACGGGAGAGGTTTGTTGGTGGAAGATCAGCCGAAACCTCGAGGAGAAGAAATCAACGTCGATTTATACGTTGCCACACCCGGTTACCTTAAGGCCATGGACATCGCTCTGCTACAAGGCCGCGCTATCACTGAGCAGGACGCAAGTGACACAGCGAAAGTTGCACTCATTAACACAACCATGGCCAAGCTACTATGGCCAAACCAGGATCCGCTGGGCAGGCGAATCCGTTTTCCGGGGAACGAAAAGAATCCACAGCCATGGCGCACGGTTGTCGGGGTTGTAGGTGATGTTGCGCAATATGCGCTCGACCAAAAGGCGCCGATGCAAATTTATCTGCCTCACTCGCAGTTTCCCACCTCCTTTAACAGCATTGTTGTGAAAACCGAGATGGATCCGGTCGCCACGACTAACGCGGTCAGGCGAGAGATTCTCGCCGTCGATAAAGATCAGGCTGTCTATGAAGTCACCACACTGGAGCAGTTGCTGGGTGACTCAATACAGACGAGAAAGTTTTTCATGCTGTTGCTGCTGGTCTTTGCAGTGTTGGCCCTGGTGTTGGCGGCGGTGGGAGTTTACGGAGTCATGTCTTATGTCGCTTTGCAGCGAACGCATGAAATAGGAATACGCATGGCGCTCGGCGCGCAGGCGACCGACGTGCTGAGGTTGATCATTGGAAATGGAATGGCACTGGCGCTGACCGGCGTTGTGCTCGGCCTGGGCGGAGCGCTCGCTGTTACGCGGGTGATGTCGGGGTTGCTGTTTGGTGTTACCGCCACCGATGCGGCGACGTTCATGACCGTTTCGGGCGCGGTGATCGCGATTGCGCTGCTGGCTTGTTACCTGCCGGCCCGCCGGGCCACCCGGATCGATCCACTGGCGGCGTTGCGATACGAGTGAATTAACCATTTGTTGCCTGTACTGGTAAAGGCTACTGGAGAAAAACAATGCAGAAAGTATGGCAGGACCTGCGCTATGGCATTCGCATGTTACTCAAGAACCCCGGAATCACCTTCGTGGTAATTCTGGCGCTGGCTCTCGGTATTGGCGCAAATACGGCCATATTTAGTGTCGTAGATGCGGTGTTGCTGCGGCCGCTGCCTTACCCGGAGTCTGATCGTCTCGTGTTTTTGAATGAAACCAGCAAGGCGATGGACGAGATTTCTATCTCGTATCCAAACTTCACAGACTGGCGCAATCAGAATCACGTCTTCGAGAAAATTGGTGTCTACAACCGCGGCAGCTACAACCTCACTGGAGCGGGAGAAGCTGAGCGAATTATCACGGGCCAGGTTTCGGCCGATATGTTTGCGGCCCTGCGTGCCAATCCAGCGCTTGGCCGCCTCTTCACGAATGATGAAGACAAGCCCGGCGCTGCGCCTGTGGTGTTGTTGAGTTATCCGCTATGGCAACGAAGGTTTGGCGGGCAAGCGAGTATTTTGAAGCAACCGCTGACGCTCAACGGCAAAAGCTACACCGTTATCGGAATCATGCCAAAGGATTTTCAATTTCCCAGCCGCGTGGAAATGTGGGTGCCGGTGGGACAACTCTCAGGCGAACCGAGTTGGCAACAACGCGGAAATCATCCGGGACTGTACGGCGTGGCCCGTCTCAAGCCCGGCGTGAGCTTTGAGCAGGCCAAGGCGGAGATGGATACGATTGGGGCGAATCTCGAAAAGCAATATCAGGATTCAAACGCTGGAAACGGCATTGGTATCAGGCCGCTGCTGGAACTCTTCGTCAGCGAGATCCGTCGCGCGCTCTGGGTGTTGTTCGCGGCGGTCGCGTTTGTATTGTTAATTGCCTGCGCGAATATCGCCAACCTGTTGTTGGCACGGGCGCAGTCGCGGCAAAAGGAGATGGCCATACGCTCGGCCATGGGCGCTGGTCGCTGGCGGATTGCGCGACAGTTGCTCACTGAAAGTGTGTTGCTGGCGCTGTTGGGCGGAACGTTGGGAATGTTGTTCGCCCGCTGGGGAATTGACCTCATCCTCTACATAAGTCCGGACGCAATTCCGCGCGCTCGTGAAATCAGTCTCGACTGGCGCGTGTTGGCATTCACTATCGGCTTATCGTTCGTGACGGGAATTCTCTTTGGCCTTGTGCCCGCATTGCAGGCCGGCGTGGTGGATGTGCACGAAACCTTGAAAGAGACTGGCCGGGGAACATCCGGCAGACATTGGTTGCGGAGCTCGCTGGTCGTAGCGGAAGTGGCGACGACACTCGTCCTGTTGGTTGGCGCCGGTTTGATGATTCGCAGTTTTTATCGCCTGCAAAAGGTCGATCCAGGTTTTTCATACGATCATCTGACCAGTTTCAGCGTCTCGCTGCCACGAAAAAAGTATGCTGGACCCGAACAGCGGGAGCAGTTTTATAACCGCTTACTCGAGAATCTGCGCACATTACCCGGCGTGGAAGCCAGCGCCGCCGCTTCAGGTCTGCCGCTTGGTAATAATGGCTGGCAGACCTCCTTCACGATAGACGGCCAGCCCCCGCCACCGCGCGAACAGACTCCACTTATGGAAGCGTGTCTCGTGACCCCGGACTATTTCAAGGCGATGAACATTCCTCTCAAGAGCGGCCGCGTGTTTGATAGTCATGACGATCGATCGGCTCTGGTGGGAAAGGACCTGAGCCAACTGAAGGAAGACGAAAGAGAGGTGGCCGCCTTAAATTCTATTGTTATTGATGAAGAGTTTGCGCGGCGCTACTGGCACAACGAAGATGCTGTCGGTAAACGGATCAGACTGGGTGGCGGTACTGATCCAAAGACGCCTGTGCTTACGGTGCTGGGCGTGGTTGGACGCGTGAAGATGGAGGGTTTGAGTCAGGATTCAAAACGCGTGCAGGGTTATTTTCCGTTTTCCCAAATCCCAAACGACGACATGACGGTGATTATTAAAGCCGCCGGAGATCCAAACCAGTTAATTGCCGCGGTGCGGCAGCAAGTAAAGGTAATCGATCCGGATCAACCGATCTACAGTATTCGCACCATGGACGATATACGCGCCGAATCCGTCGCGCCGGAACGTTTGAACCTGACATTGCTCACCATCTTTGCGGGCATCGCGCTGGTGCTGGCAATTGTCGGAACTTACGGCGTCATGTCTTACTCCGTTACGCAGCGCACGCATGAGATCGGCATTCGCATGGCGATTGGCGCACAGCCGCGCGATGTGTTTCGCATGGTGGTTCGGCAGGGAATGATGCTGGCACTGATTGGCGTCGGCTGTGGTTTGCTGGGCGCGTTTGGTCTCACGCGCTTAATGACGAGCATGCTCTTTGGCGTTGAACCAACAGATCCGGCGACCTTCACGGCCATTGCAGTTCTACTGACAGGTGTTGCCCTGGTTGCCTGCTACGTGCCGGGACGTCGCGCTACGAGGGTCGATCCCGTGGTTTCACTCAGGTACGAGTGACGGATAGGTAACGTTTGAGTGCGTTGACAGGCCACTCCACTCCAGGAACTGATTGTTTAGGAGAAAACATGATTGATTCAGTTTGGAAGGACGTCCGCTACAGTTGGCGCAGTTTGTTAAAGCGGCCGGCCTTTACCGTCGTAGCGTTGGTAATCCTCGCGCTGGGCATCGGCGCTAATACGGCGATCTTCACATTGATAAACGCAGTGGTCCTGAAACCGTTGCCGGTCAACAAGCCGGAAGAGCTGGTCCTGTTCAATGGCGCGGCCAGCGAGGGAACACGCACATCAGACGGCGACATCAGCGCCAGACGTTGGGACATCTTTTCTTATGCGTCCTATCGTTACTTCCGCGAACACGATACTTCATTCCAGGAGCTGAGCGCGTTCCGCAGTGGCGAAAGTCGGCTGAGCGTGAGGCGGACAGACGCGCAAGCCGGTCAGGCCGCAGAACGCGCTTCAGGTCATCTCGTCTCTGGAAATTATTTTGCGGTGCTTGGAGTTAACGCACAGCAGGGCCGCGTTCTTACAAATGATGACGACTTGCCCGCAGCTCATCCCGCGGCCGTCATCAGCAATGGCTATTGGCAACAAAAGCTGAACAGCGATGCGCAGATAATCGGTAAAGACATTCTGCTTAACGGCACCGCCTTCACGATTGTAGGTGTCATGCCGCCGCAGTTTTTCGGGACGCGTGTGCGCCGTTCACCGGATTTTTGGCTGCCGCTCACGTTTCAACCTCAGATCGAGCTGCGCCAGCCGTATCGGGACAACAACAACGTCTATTGGTTGAATGTAATCGGACGTCTGAAGCCGGGTATCTCGATGGAACAGGCGCAGGCGAGCGTCAACCTTGAACTGCGGCAATTCCTGTTCGAACAGTCCGGCAGTCAACTGAACGACGAAAGCCGGCTGGCCATTCAAAACAGCTACGTAACGCTCACGCCGGGTGGGCGCGGAATTTCAGGTCTTCGATTTCACTATTCGCAGGCATTGCGAATGCTGATGGTGATCGTGGCACTGGTGCTGCTGATAGCGTGCGCGAACGTGGGAAACCTTTTGTTGTCACGCGCGGCGGCGAGACAAGCGGAGATTTCACTGCGTCAGGCCCTCGGTGCGAGTCGCGCACGCCTGATGCGACAACTGCTCACCGAAAGTTTGCTGCTTGCGTTTATCGGAGGCTTCGCTGGAATCATACTGGCCCAATGGGGAGTCAGTTTATTAGTCACACGCCTGGCGGCAACTTCGCCGTTGGATGTTAAGCCGGATGCGTCAGTGCTGCTGTTCACGCTCGGTATTTCGCTTGTGTCCGGCGTGTTGTTTGGAATTGCACCCGCCCTCAGGGCTACCAAACTTGATTTGACGTCGGCGCTGAAGGAAAAGTCGAGCCACGGACGGAAGCGCCGATTTAATCTCGGCTCCGCGTTGGTGGTGACGCAGGTGGCTGTCTCGCTCATCCTCCTGGTTGGCGCCGGTCTGTTCGCTCGCAGCCTTATCAAACTTCAACAAGAGGACCTGGGTTTTAATCGTGACAATGTCCTGCTCGCGAGCGTCGACGCGCGACTTGCGGGCTACAAGCCTGATGAACTGAGTGCGCTTTATCGTCAGCTGTATGAGCGCCTCAGTGCCCTGCCAAACGTTCGTTCCGCCACGCTCGCAAGCTACAGCCCGATGGGCGGGACCCGCACCAGCAGCACCGTCACAGTTCGTGGTTACAGCCCAAACAAGGGTGAAGACATGACAGTGTCCGACATTTTCATCGGGCCTGACTTTTGCGAAACGCTGGGTGTGCCGCTCTTAATGGGACGCGAAATCGGCTTACAAGACGCGCCAAATTCGTCCAGAGTGGGAGTAGTTAACCAGTCATTCGCGCGCGCGTTTTTTGGTGATCAAAATCCGATCGGCCGCCGACTAACCTTTGAGGAAGATTCGGACAAAGATGATTTCGAAATCGTCGGTGTGATCGGCGACTCGAAATACGATAACGCTAAAGAGAAAGCTGAGAAGGCCGTCTTCCGGCCGATTTTGCAGGTACAGGATCAGCAGACCTTCAACAATGTTCTGGAGTTGCGGACCGCAGGTGATCCACTGAGCCTGTCGGCCGAGGTGCGCGCAGCAATCGCACAAGTAAACGACAGACTGTCCATCCTGAACCTGACCAGTCTTCGACTCCAGACTGACGAAACGCTCAGTCAGGAAAAACTGATCACTCAACTGGTCAGTTTCTTTGGATTGCTTGGGTTGCTACTCTCCTGTGTGGGTTTGTACGGCATCATGGCCCATGCAGTCGTGCGTCGCACGAATGAAATTGGAATCCGCATAGCACTGGGCGCGGAACGCGGCAACATTATTTGGATGGTCCTTAGGGAGAGCCTGCTGCTGGTGGCAATTGGCCTGGTCGTGGGAATACCCGCCGCGTGGGCCGCTGCCAACCTGATTTCCAGTCAACTGTTCGGCGTTAATCCGAGCGACCCGGTAAGCCTGCTGACAGCGGCTCTCTCGCTGACCACGGTAGCTGCGCTGGCTGGATACCTTCCGGCGAGAAAAGCTTCGCGCGTAGATCCATTGGTAGCGCTCAGGTACGAGTGACGTTTTGGATTTAGGTCTTTGGGCTTGGGTCTTTGGTCTTAGGCCTTTGCACCCACTGAGAGGGCTAAGACGCGACACAGATCTAAACCCAAGACCAAAGACCCAAGACCAAAAGAACGGCGAAGATTCAGGAGGGTCTACATGCACAAGCTGCTGCAAGATTTGAGATACGCGATCCGCACGCTGCTGAACAAACCCGGCTTCACCCTTATTGCCGTCATCACGCTGGCGCTGGGAATTGGCGGCAGCACGGCCATCTTCACGGTCGTAGATGCGGCATTGTTGCGCGGCCTTCCTTACAAAGCGCCGGACCGGCTCTATCACCTCTGGGAGAGCACGCCGCAAAAGGAGTTTGCCCAACGTGAGTTCTCATATCCGGATTACCAGGACTATCAAAAAAATCAGGTGCTGGAAGGGCTTGCGGCTTATACCGGCGGCGGCGGAATTCTGAGTGGGCGGGGAGAGCCCGAGCGGATCTTTGCGCCCTCGGCCACTGCAAATTTCTTTTCGGTGCTGGGTATAGATCCCGTCATAGGGCGCACTTTTCAGCCCGGCGAAGACAACCCTGGCGCGCCGCGAGTTACGGTCCTGACGTATGCAATGTGGCAACGAAGGTTCGGCGGCGATCCGGGCATCGTGGGTCAATCGCTCACTCTCAATGGTGACATTTACACCATAATCGGCGTCTTGCCTGCCAGTTTTCAGTTTGCACTGCGGCCAGCCGACTTGTGGCGGCCATATCAGCCCACTGAAGCGCAGTTAACTCGTCGCTTCATGCATGGCACCAACCTTATCGGGCGGCTCAAACCCGGTGTCGGCGTGCAGCAAGCGCAGAGCGAGTTGAGCGTGATCGCTAAACGCATTGAGGACGAGAACAAGCAGTCACATGCGGGCACGGGCCTGAGACTGATTCCGTTGCAGGAACAGGTAATCGGGCAGGTCAGGCCGATCCTGCTCGTATTGCTGGCTGCCGTGGGTTTTGTTCTGCTCATTGCCTGCGCCAATGTGGCGAGTCTGTTGCTAACGCGATCGCTCTCGCGACAAAAAGAGGTAGCCATTCGCGCGGCACTTGGAGCCAGTCGCTGGCGTGTAATTCGCCAGTTGCTGACCGAATCGGTTTTGCTTTCACTGGCCGGCGGTGCCACGGGTTTGCTTCTGGCTTACTGGGGCATCGGCGCCCTGGTGGCGGCGTTGCCCGAGAATCAGCTCAATGCCTTGCCCTTCTTGCGCTCGCTCCACATCGACGCCGGTATCCTCGCGTTCTCGTTTTTTCTTTCACTTCTCACCGGAATCGTTTTTGGATTGGCGCCCGCGCTTCAATCGTCGCGGCTCGATTTAAATGAGGTGCTCAAGGAGGGCGGTCGCACCACGGCCGGAGGATCGGGCCATCGTTTGCGCGGCGCCCTGGTGATGACCGAAATCGCCCTCGCAGTCGTGCTGCTGGTCGGGGCCGGATTGATGATGAGAAGTCTGCTGCGCCTGTTGCAGTCAAACGTGGGTTTTAATCCGGAGCGTTTGTTGACGATGACAGTTGTACTGCCGGCAGCGAAGTATACAGAAGTGAATCGCCAGATCGAATTCTTCGATCAACTCAAACAGCGCGTGCAATCGCTGCCAGGCGTCAAAGGCGCCGGCTCAGTGAACATCCTGCCGCTGCAGGCGGGAAACACGACGCGTTTCAATATTGAGGGCGATCCTGTACCGCCGCCCGGCCAGGAGACTGAAGCGAATATCCGCGTCGTCGATGAAACATATTTCCAAACACTGGGTGTGCCGCTCATCGCGGGACGAATGTTTGACGAACGCGACAACGCAGATTCGCCCGTAGTGGTGATGATCGGCAAGAACGTCGCTGACAGGCTTTTTGCCGGGCGTGATCCGGTGGGCCGGCGCCTGGTGTACGCGGGCGTGCAGGCTCCGCCGATGCAGATTGTGGGTGTAGTCGGGGACGTAAAAATCGGTGGCTTAGACGATGCCCTCAGACCGGTTCTTTACTACCCCTTCCGGCAAAACGCCGCGCCGGCAACCAGTCTCGTGGTTCGCACCACCGGGGATCCCAATGCGCTCGCCGCCACCATTCGCAGCGAGACACGCAATCTGGAACCGGAGGTAGCTCTATTTAACGTGCGCGCCATGGAGCAACTAATTTCCGATTCACCGGCGGCATTTATGCGCCGCTTTCCGGCTTTGCTGATCAGTATCTTTGCAGGGATTGCCTTGTTGCTCGCCTCGGTCGGTATCTATGGCGTGGTTTCCTATTCCGTCAGCCAGCAGACGCATTACATCGGGGTGCGCATGGCGTTGGGAGCGCAGGCCGCGGACATTTTGAAGCTGGTGCTTAGACAGGGATTGACTTTGGTGCTTGCCGGCATGGCATTGGGAATTATCGGCGCACTCGGGCTAACGCGTTTGTTGCGCAGTTTGCTGTTTGAAGTGCAAACAACAGATACCGCCACGTTCGCGTTTGTAATCAGCACGTTGTTTCTCGTCGCTCTGTTTGCCTGCTACATCCCCGCGCGGCGCGCGACCAAAGTCGACCCACTGGTAGCGTTGCGATACGAATAGTTTGTTAGAACCACCTGCGTCAGCGGGTAGGGCCGCCTGCTGAGGCAGTCGGTTTCGCGATGGGAGGGTAAGCATGGAAACATTGCTGCAGGATATTCGCTTTGGCTCGCGAATGCTGACCAAGAACAAAGCGTTCACACTGGTGGCGCTATTGACGCTGGCGTTGGGCATCGGGGCAAACACCGCAATCTTCAGCGTGGTGAACGCTATCGTGTTCCGGCCTTTGCCCTATGCTTCGCCGCAACAGTTGGTTGGTGTGTGGACGAAAGATCTGAAGCGGCCCGGCTCGCAATATCCCGCCTCGATGCCGACATTTCGCGATTGGCAGCAGCAGGCGCATTCGTTTAGCGGCATTGCCGCCTATGCCTTCAACCGTTTTCACATTTCCGGAAGAGAAGGGCCGGACGAAACGCGCGCTGCCTTAACGACCGCGAATTTCCTTGAAGTGATGGGTGTAAAGCCCGTTCTCGGCAGAGGATTGCAACCTGCTGACGATCGCGAACGCGTCGTTGTGATTGGAGACGAACTGTGGCACAGACGCTTTAACCGGGATCGGGCCGTCATCGGCAAGACCATGGATCTGAATGCCGAAACGTTCACCATCATCGGCGTGATGCCACCCTCGTTCCGCTTTCCGACTCCAGACATCGAACTCTGGACCAGCCTGGCGCCGATCTATGACCTGCCCCGCAGTTCCAGTGCCTCGCTCGGAGACTGGATAAATAACCGCTCGATGCGCGGCTACCGAGTAGTCGGACGTTTACGTGAAGGCGTGTCACCGCAACAGGCGCAAGCCGAGATGGATTCGATTGCCGCGCGGCAAGCTAAAGACTATCCCGACTCGAATGCCGGAACCGGCACAGTGCTGGTGCCGCTGCGCACGCAGATGGTCGGTGACTATCAGAAGCCTTTAATTGTCTTGTTGGTGGCTGTTGGTTTTATCCTGCTGATCGCATGCGCGAACGTGGCCAACCTGATGATGTCGCGGACGGCGGCGCGCGATCGCGAGATAGCCATTCGACGCGCCATGGGCGCCGGGCAGTTGCGACTGATTCGGCAGATGCTCACTGAAAGTGTTCTGCTCGCCTTCATCGGTGGAGCGGCCGGCTTGCTGCTCGCAACCTGGGGCTTGCAGGTGTTGCTGGGCCTGACGCCCAAAGACATACCGCGTCTCGAAAGCGTCAGCGTAGATCGCTCAGCACTGTCTTTTACCTTTGTGGTTTCAATTGGCGCGGGACTCCTGTTTGGTCTGGCTCCGGCATGGCACGCGCGCAAGCTCAGCTTAAACGAACTCTTGCATGACGCGGGACGCGGCATCGCCGGCGCCGCTCGCATTAAAAGGCTGCGCGGTTTGCTGGTTACGGCTGAGATTGCCCTGGCTGTGATGTTGTTGATCGGCGCCGGCCTGATGCTCAAAAGCTTTCAGCGCCTCACCGATGTCAGTCCTGGTTTCAATCCCGACAATCTGCTGACGATGGCCGTTGGTCTGCAGTTTGTTCGCTATCAGGACCCCGCCAAACAGGTCGCATTTTTTGAGCAGGCGCTGCAGGGCATTCGCTCGCTGCCTGGCGTGACCGCGGCAGGCGCGTGCACCAGCTTGCCACCTTCGTACATTCAACAGGGCAGCGGATTTTCGATCGAGGGCCGGCCAACCGAAGCGGGAACGCAGCTACCCTCGGCTATCTACATGCCGGCGACGCCCGGATATCTCGAAGCCCTCGGTGTGCCGCTACTGCGCGGGCGAACCATTACTGAATCCGACACAGCACAGGCGCCAGGCGTAGTCGTTATTAATCAAACTCTGGCCACCAGATTTTTTCCCGGTGAAGACCCGATAGGTCGCCGCATGACCGTCAACGGTGTTTTGCGAACTGTGGTTGGGGTTGTCGGAGATGCGAAGTATCAGGGCCTCGGACTCGAGGCCGGGCCACAGACTTACGTTCCACATGCACAGAGTCCCTATCCCGGCATGCGTCTCATTGTGCGCAGTACAAGTGATCCGTCGAATTCGATCACTGCGGTTCGCAGAAAGATTCAGTCAGTCGATAGCGAAGAAGGGCCCACGCGAATCGCGCCCATGACGGCACTGCTTGCGGAATCAGTTGCCCAGCCGCGCTTCAATACATTCCTGATTGCGCTTTTCGCCGCGCTCGCCTTCGTGCTCGCAGCTATCGGGATTTATGGAATGATCAATTACGACGTCACACAACGCACGAGTGAGATCGGCATTCGCATGGCCCTGGGCGCGCGTTCGCGCGATGTGGTGCGCCTGGTCCTGCGACAAGGAATGATCTCGATCATCTGCGGGCTCGCGATAGGCATCGCAGGCGCCCTGGCTTTGACCCGCTTTCTTGGCGGCTTGTTGTTTGAAGTGAGGCCAGGCGATCCATTGACCTACCTGGCAGTTTCGATTTTTCTCGCGGTGGTCGCAGTGGTTGCGTGTCTGGTTCCCGCGCGCCGCGCAACGAAAGTCGATCCCCTAACGGCACTACGTTACGAATAGTTCAATATCAAGGATGTGAGACGTACTGATTACTCAAGGAGCACTCATCATGGACCTATTTTGGCAAGACCTTCGCTACGGAATCCGAATGTTACTCAAAGCGCCGAGCATAAGCATCGTTGCGACAATTGCCCTGGCCCTGGGAATCGGCGCCAACACCGCGATTTTCAGCGTCGTCAATGCGGTGTTGTTGCGGCCCTTGCCCTTTCCAAACTCTGAACAGTTGATGATGGTCTGGGAAAGCGATTCCAGTCGCGGGCAACTGCGGGGCACTGCTTCGTATTTGAACTTCGCAGACTGGCGCGATCAGAATCACGTTTTCGAACGCATGGCTTCATACCATACGAACGATTTCATTATGACGGGGCGCGGCGACTCGGCTCGGCTGGACGGGGCGGTGGTAAACGCCGATCTTTTTCCCTTACTGGGCGCGACAGCTGCTTTCGGCCGCACTTTTCTTCCCGATGAAGACAAACCTGGAGAGACTGGGCGAGTTGTTCTCCTGAGCCAGCAACTATTTCAACAACGCTTTAATGCGGATCCGAACGTTGTGGGTCAATCAATGACTCTTGACGGCAAGAACTTCACTATCGTAGGTGTCATGCCCCAGGCATTCCAGTTTCCCATTCAAAACGAACCGGTCGAGTTGTGGACAACCGTGGCTATTGATCGAGAAGGAAAGGAGCCGGTAACGGCCGAGCGGGGAGCTCACTACCTTCGAGTAATTGGCCGGCTCAAGCCGGGCGTCACCAAAGAACAGGCGCAGGCAGATATGACTGCGATAAGCGCTCGCCTCGAACAACAATATCCAGACAAGAATCTACATCGCGGCAGCACTGTAGAACCGACGCTCGAAGCCCTTGTCGGAGACATTCGTCCCGCTTTGTTGATTCTCTTAGGCGCCGTCGGCTGCGTGCTCCTGATCGCCTGTGCCAACGTGGCAAATCTGCTGCTGGCCCGCGCGATGACCCGGCATAAAGAAATGGCGATACGTTCGGCGCTCGGCGCCAGCCGCATGCGAGTTGTGCGGCAACTGCTTACTGAGAGTGTTCTGCTGTCGCTGGCGGGTGGAACGCTGGGACTGGTGCTGGCAGTTTGGTGGTCAGACCTGTTGGTCGCGCTCGGCAAACAGAATATTCCGCGCGCCCTGCAGGTGGGCCTTGACTGGCGTGTCCTCGTCTTTACGCTGGTTGTTTCCGTGCTGACGGGAGTTGTATTTGGATTGGTTCCCGCAATTCATTCCTCGAAAACTGAATTGACGGAATCACTCAAAGAAGGCGGGCGAGGATCAGGTGAAGGCGCGCGGCGCAACGGTGTTCGCGGCCTCCTGGTGGTCAGTGAGTTGGCCATCGCCGTCGTGTTATTGGTGGGCGCGGGCTTGTTGATTCAGAGTTTGTGGCGCTTGCGACAGGTTACACCGGGATTCAACCCCCGCAATGTGTTGACGCTGGTCGTCGGAATACCGGAGGTGAGATATCCGACGGCACGACAGGCGCAGTTCTTCCACGATCTGGCAGCTCGGATACAGTCGTTGCCAGGCGTCAGTTCCGCTAGTTCGGTGCTGCCACTGCCGTTAAGCGGCGATCGTTTCAGCATCTCGTTTCAGATAGATGGAAGGCCGGTAGCAAAAGGAGACGAGCCCTCGGCTGACTTCTTCATGATTAGCAACGACTATTTCAAGACGATGCAAATTCCACTGCTGAAGGGTCGCGAGTTTAACGAGCGCGATCAAATGCATGGACCCGGCGTGATCATCGTCAATGAGGCCTTCGCAAAAAGGTTTTTCCCTAATGAGGATCCTATCGGCAAACGCATCAAGCCGGGAATATCCACATCCGACGAAGAACCGGCGATGAGGGAAATCGTCGGTCTCGTAGCCAACGTGAGAAATCGCGACCTGACTTCAGAATTGCGGCCGGGCTACTTTGTGCCGCAGGCGCAAATTCCGTTCACTCAGATGACGATGGTGGTTAGAACTACAACGGAGCCACACAGTCTTGTTAATGCAATTCAAAACGAAGTGCATGCGATGGATAAGGAACTGCCTGTTTTCAGCGTCAAGACAATGGACGAGTACATCGCAGCCTCAGTTGCGGCACCGCGTTTTAATGCTACTCTGCTGGTTATCTTTGCGGCTGTTGCTTTGATTTTGACTATCGTCGGTTTATATGGAGTGATGAGCTACTCAGTTGCGCAGCGGACAAACGAAATTGGTATCCGCATGGCGCTGGGCGCGCAGACGCGCGACGTTTTGCGGATGATTGTCTCACAGGGATTCAAACTGGTAATACTCGGCCTGGCAATCGGGTTAGGTGGCGCCTTTGTGCTGATGCGGGTTATCGCCAGTCTGCTCTTCGGCGTGACAACGAAGGATCCGTTGACGTTTGCAGCGGTAGCAGTGTTGCTGACGGCGGTTGCTCTGCTGGCTTGTTACATTCCCGCGCGCCGTGCGACTCGCCTCGACCCGTTACAGGCCCTGCGCTATGAATAAGCCGGCTTAATTGTGGTGGCACCGCAGGCCGAGCCACCAAACGAAACAACGTGGCGATGTAGGGGCACGGCATGCCGTGCCCTACGAATTTAATCGATTATGGCGAGAATACTGATCGCAGATGACCAGGCGGATGTGCTCGCCGCGTTGCGCCTGCTTTTGAAGGGCAATCGGTTCGACATCGAGACCGCTTCTTCCCCAGCCGACGTGCTTGATGTCGTCAAGTCAAAAGAGCTGGACGTGGTGCTGATCGATCTTAACTACGCGCGCGATACTACCTCGGGTAGCGAAGGTCTGGATCTGTTGAGCCGAATTCAGGCAGTGGATTCTGCGCTCCCGGTAGTTGTGATGACGGCCTGGGGCAGCGTCGACCTCGCTGTCGAAGCGATGCGACGCGGCGCGCGCGATTTTATTCAAAAGCCCTGGGACAATGCGCGACTCCTGGCCGTAATACGCACGCAGGTCGAATTGTCGACCGCGTTGCGTCGCGGGCAGCGTCTGGAAGCAGAGAACCTGGCGCTGCGTGATACGGTCGCTAACGAGGGTCTGAAACAACCGGCCATTATCGCCGAGTCGCCGGCAATGAAGTCCGTTTTAAAACTGGTCGAGCGCATTGGTCCGGCTGACGCAAACATTTTAATCACAGGCGAGAACGGCACCGGCAAAGGACTAATCGCGCGCGCGCTGCATCTGACGTCGGCGCGCGCAACCAGACCGCTGGTATCTTTAAATGCAGGCGCACTCGCCGAGGGCGTATTCGAAAGCGAACTCTTTGGTCACGTGCGCGGTGCCTTTACCGACGCAAAGACTGATCGGGTCGGACGTTTCGAGTTGGCGGATGGCGGCACTCTGTTTCTCGACGAAATCGCGAATGTCCCGCTGACGTTACAACCGAAACTCCTTCGCGTCTTAGAGACTGGAGAATTCGAACGAGTCGGATCGTCGAAGACTCGCAAGGTGGACGTGCGCGTCCTTTCCGCGACCAATGCCGACCTGCACGTTGAGGTGGCGGAAGGAAAGTTTCGTCAGGACTTGTTATTCAGGCTTAACACTGTGGAGATTCATTTGCCACCACTGCGCGATCGGCGCGAAGACATTGCGCCGCTGGCGGAGTATTTTCTCAGGCAGCACAGCGAGCGTTATCGGCGCGGCATGATGGCCTTTACGCCCCAGGCGCTTGATGCTTTGCGCGAACATCCCTGGCCAGGCAACGTGCGGGAACTCGATCATGTGGTTGAGCGAGCGCTGTTGATGAGTTCCAGCAACGTGATAACTGCGTTTGATTTGGCGCTGCAAACGACGCCTGATGCTCGCCTGTCAGCGCGGCTGGAAGAAATGAGCCTCGAAGAAGCTGAACGAATATTGATAACCAAAGCGCTGTCGCGTTATGAAGGAAATGCCAATCGGGCTGCGGAAGCGCTTGGTCTCAGCCGCAGCGCCCTCTACCGCCGGCTCCAAAAATACGGCCTGTCCCAGGGCTGAGTGTCAGCCGGCATTGCCGCCGCCGCCGGCAGGGCGGAACCTTGCGAGTCTCGCCGTAGGTCCGGTGAGTTATCATAGCCAGCGTGAACCCGTCCGCTAAACTGCCAAAGCACACCGCCACAATTTCAACTCTCGATCCGGCGCTTTCACGCGGCGGCAGAGTGAGGTTTGAAAAACGCGTCACCATCCTGGCGCTGGCCGCCGGTTTTCCGGCTGTAGTCCTCTGCGCCTTTCTCCTTTGGTACGACAACTACAGTGCGCGGGTGCAGTGGACACTGGATCTGTTCCTTGTGATCTTCTGGTTGAGCATCGCCTTTAATCTCAAGCAACGAATCGTCCGCCCATTACAAACTCTTTCCAACATTCTGGCGGCGAT
>DATGYM010000039.1:0-1643 GCA_035297925.1 Pyrinomonadaceae bacterium
GCGGTTCTTATTCGGGGACCTGTCATAAAATGAGGCAATTCTTACAGAAGCAATCTGGGTTGTTCTGCTAATAAGTAACTCAGCGGTAGCCCTACGATGGATCTTAACCCCTCAATGAGATAGTAACGTTGATCGCTGAATGGCATTGAGACCAGTTCGCCGGATGATTTTGGACTGCGCCCCATTGACTGGAGAGAAAATCTGAGAATTTGAGGGAGGTGCGATCGGCTCAACCAGCGGGTAGGATGGGCCCGCCACAAGGAGTCGATCGATGGGAAAGCAAAGACGGAAATTCGAAACGGGATTCAAGCAACAGATCGTCGGCGAAGTGGAAACGGGCCTTTTGTCAGCCAGTGCGGCCAGCCGTAAGTACCAGATCTCCGGCAGCGTCATTGATTGTTGGCGACGACAAGCCCGACAAGGTGGCCTTGAAGCTTCGCCCTGCGTTCGTGAAAAGGCTTTGGAACGTGAGAACCGTGAGCTCAAGGAGAAGCTGGCCGAGCTGTATCTGGAGAACGAGCACCTAAAAAAACTCGGGGACTGGCTACGCCAGCGCAAAAACGTCAGTACCTCGGTCATCACCGCAGCGAGTTTGGCTCGCTCGCCCAAGGACTCCAAATCATGAAGCTGGCATCGAGTAGTTATTACTACCGGCCACTTACTGATCTAAAAGCGCAAGAGCACAGCGACACTTTATTACGCGAGCACATCGAGCGGCTCCAACAAGACTTTCCCGGTTACGGCTATCGGCGCTTGGGCCGACAGCTGCGCCGTGAAGGGATTGTGGTCAACGACAAGAGAATTCGCCGGGTGCAGAGGAAATACCGGCTATTTCCCATCCGCTGGCGCACTTTCAAGATCGCCACCACCGATTCGAATCATAGCCACAAGATCTATCCGAATCTGCTCGCGGACAAGACTCTGACGCGAATCAATCAGGCCTGGGTGGCCGACATCACTTACATCCGCATCTTGAGGGGTTTTATATTTCTGGCAGCCATCCTAGACCGGTATTCACGCCGGGTGATTGGCTGGGCGATTTCCCAGCGCATCAATGCCGAGCTGTGCGTGGCAGCGCTGAAAAGCGCTCTACTAAAACGCCAGCCACTCCCTGCTGGTTGCATTCACCACTCCGATCGCGGCGTGCAGTATGCCTGTGGTGAGTACGTAGGCCTGCTCGAAGGGGCGAAAATGAAGATCAGCATGTCAAGAACGGGCAACCCTTACGACAACGCTCACATGGAATCGTTCTTCAAGACGCTAAAGTACGAGGAAGTGCATCTGTCGAACTATGAGAACTACGATGATGTGATCCAGCGGCTTCCCCATTTCATTGAGGAGGTGTACAACAAAAAACGACTGCATTCGGCTCTGGGATACTTACCCCCGGAGGAATACGAGATGGTGTTTCAGTCAACAAAAACAGCCGGTCGCGTTCCCCTCAAATCCCGATGAAAACTCTCCAGTCGGAGGGGCGCAGTCCAATGCTGAAATAGAGCAAGAGCGAACTTATAGTCGGCGTCCATTGACTGGCACTCTGAGAAAGTTCAAAAAGGAACAGGACGCAAAAAAGGAGTTTATAGAAGCGGCAAAAAAATGGATCGATAAGCAAATTTGCTAGATCGCGCCGAAGGGCTGAGGCT
>DATGYM010000040.1:0-10798 GCA_035297925.1 Pyrinomonadaceae bacterium
TTGGTTATCCATAAATACGATCGGAAATCGTCAGACTGAGTATCGGTACGGCCGATAAGCACGAGCCCAGAATGAGCAACGCCTTCGCCGTGTGTGTGACGACCGCATGCAGCAACATAAGGATGCCGACCATGAGAAGCAAATAGCTTGTATCGTAACCAACGTGGTACGTCACTTCAGAGAAGCGTGTGAAGCCGAATGCTTTCTGGCTCAAAACCGCAATAGACAATAATGCGACGGGTGTCCACGAAAGCGTAAAGTATCCAACCACCAACCCGTTGCGCCTAATCGATATCAATAATGAAAACGCTACAACTATCAAACTGAGGAGAATGTGATGCATTTGCGTCCTGGCACATTCAAGCGGTCTAAGGTTCGTTCAATACCAGTTTCAGCACCTGGTTACGCGCCGCCACAAACAGTTCATTTTTGTCGTTGAAAACCATGCCGGATGCCGTGCCCGCCGGCTTGAACACTGCGACGTAACGCCCATTTCCGTCAAAAACCTGAACGCCTTTAAAGTCGCTGACGTAAACACGGCCCTTTCCATCAACCGCAATCGCCGATGGAGCGCGAAATTGTCCCGGCTGGTCGCCATCACTGCCAAAGCGCGTCATGAACTTGCCATCCGGACCAAACTTGAACACGGCGTTATTGAAGGTACCAAGCGCGTAGATATTTCCTAATCCATCGATTGCTACGTGCGTATCGAGTTCGGAATTGTCCGCGTTACCTGACCCTGAGCATTGAAACGCACGATGTCGTCGCGGTTTTTGTACCAGGCCGCTACCAGCCCGCCATCGGCGACGCTGCTCAAGTCGTCAAAGCCCCAACCGCCGGCGTAGGCCACCTGGCCGAGCAGTTTTCCGGTCGCGCCCTCGTAGCGAGAAATCATGCCGCTCTGCACAATGTAGACAGTACCGTTTCGATCCGCAGCCATGCCCGTTAGCGGCATCTTTGGATCGACCGTCCATTGCGTTATGAATTTCCCTTCCGGGTCGAACACCTGTACCCTCCCACCACTGTGTTCACCCACATAAATTTTGCCGGCCGCATCAACCGCGATGCTGCGTGCGTCTTTGAACATTCCCGGGCCAATGCCTTCCGAACCAAATTGAAGAGTGGTGCTCGCAAATCCGGCAGGCCTTTCTTTTCCACCCAGACCTTTGGAGCCGCTTTTGACCGGCGCTGTCGTTTTGGTGACGGTAGAACTAAGCAGGGGCACAACAAATCCGCCCATGGCAATGGCCGCAATCACCACTCCAACTACCGGGACCAGCACAATGAACAGAATCCACCTGACGGCCTTTCCGCCGGAGACGGTGTTGCGCAGATCGATGTTGACATGCGAAATGACTTGAGCCGGGCGGCCTCTCATTTCGTCAGGAACAGAAAGTGCACTGTTGCAATAGGGGCACTGTGCAGTCAGGTTTGCACCGATTACATCTTGTTCATAGTTTACTGGTGCGCCACACTTGGGGCAGTTAAAGGTTTTTAGCATCCGTCTTTGGTCTTTGGTCTTTGGTCTTTGGTCTTTGGTCTTTGGTCTTTGGATTGAACTGCTCACCGCTCACTGCTCACCGCTCAATGCTCACTGCTCACTGCTCACTGCTCACCGCTCACTGCTCACTGCTCACTGCTCACCAGTTCATGCGCTCGCGCAGCGATGTTATGTGTGCTACATGATGCCGGCCATGCCAGGCATAGAGCGCAATATTTTTATCAAGACTGACGATTCCCAATTCCGGATGCTTAAATGTGCGTTGAAAATCTTCCTGCTTTAGTGAGCGCAAAAACCAAATCCAGCGGCCATGTAGAGCCTCAAGCAAATCAAGCGAAAGCGCGATTGGGGCCTTGAGCGCATCGTCCAACTGTGCCCAACGATCTTCAAAGTAAGGCTTGATTGTAGGTTGGTCCTCCGTGATTGCGAGCTTGAAGCGGATGTAAGAATTCAGATGACTCTCGGGCACATGATGCACGACCTGCCTCACCGTCCAACCCGCGGGCCGGTATGGCGTATCAAGCTGTTGCTCGTTCAAACCCACCACTGCGGCGCGCATGCGTTGGGGAGTCTTCTCAATTTCATCGATGCAGACTTGTCGCTCACTGTCGCTAAGCGGCGCATCGTATTTGAACTCGCCGATCGGGTACCGCAGGTCCATTTCCACCTCCGTTTGTATCTGGTAAGGAGTTCAGCTTATTCTCGCGCGGCTATTCTATAAGCTGGTCCTTAACCGCGACAACCATGAGCGAAACAGCAGATGTTGTAATTATTGGCAGCGGCATTGTCGGGTCGAGCGTCGCCTACCACCTTGCCGAACAGGGCTGCACCGATGTGCTGGTCATCGAGCGAGAAGCGCACCAGGGCAAAGGCTCAACCGGCAAAAGCATGGGTGGCGTGCGCGCGCAGTTTGCTACTCCGGTCAATATTCAAATGTCGCGGTATTCGATTGATTTTTTCTCCCGCTTCGACGAGGTCGTTGGTCACCCTGCCGACTATCGAGCGCACGGTTATCTGTTTTGTGCGACCAGTGAACGGCACCTTCAGTATCTCAAAGCAAATCGCGAAAGACAGATAGCCATGGGCGTCAGTAACGTTGAACTGGTGTCCCCTGAAGATATCGCTGCCTTTGTGCCGCAACTGCGTGTGGACGACATTATCGGCGGCACGTTTTGCCAAACCGACGGCTTTGTCGACCCGCACAGCGTCATGATGGGATTCATGTTGAAGGCACGCGAAAGCGGCGTGCGCCTGTGGCTGGATACGCAAGTGACGGCTATTGAAACCGAACTCGATGATACTGGAAGCGCGGACCGCTCGCCGGCAGCAGCGGCTGACTTATGCGGCCCTCGTCAAATTACCAGTGTCCACACAACTCGCGGAACGGTTTCAACTCGAATTGTCGTCAATGCTGCCGGCCCCTGGGCAGCGGAAGTCGCACGGATGGCGGGAGCGGAATTGCCGGTTGAACCACTTCGACGCCAGCTCGTTCCCACCGAACCATTCGATCAACTGCCGCAGCGGTTTCCCATGGTCATCGATATGTCCACTGGTTTTCACTTCCGGCGTGAGGGAAAAGGAATTCTTCTGGCGTGGAATGATCCGGACGAAACTCCCGGATTCAAGACAGAGTTTGACCCCGGCTTTGTGGAAAAGATTCTCACCCGCGCGGCCAGTCGCGTTCCCTGTTTAGCGGAGGCGGGTGTAAATCCGCGCCGCGCCTGGGCAGGACTTTACGAGATGACTCCTGATCATCATGCCGTCATCGGGCCGGCGCCAAACGTGTCCGGTTTATATTTCGTCAACGGCTTCAGCGGCCATGGTGTAATGCATTCGCCCGCATCGGGTCGTATCACAGCGGATTTGATTCTGCGCGGCAGCTCGGATCTTATCAACACGACGCAGCTGAATGTAGATCGCTTTGCAGCGGGAAAGCTGCTCGAGGAAACCGCTGTATTGTGAATTGTGAGTGGCAGTCGGATAATAGCCGCCTGAGGAGAGCACCAATGAAACGATTTTCCATTCAATACCTGACGCCAATTTTGAGTTTAGTGTTTGCGTTTACCTGTGCGACAGCGATTGGTCACACCGGAAAAGACTCGAACGTTCGTGACTCGCAGATTGTTTCTACAGAATGGTTGGCCAGTCATCTCAAAGACGACTCGCTTGTGCTGTTGCAGGTGGGCGAAAAGGAGGAATATACAGCGGCCCATATTCCGGGCGCTCAATTCATTTCGCTTACCGATATTTCAACTCCGCGTGGGGCAGGACTCGCGCTGGAGCTTCCTGCCGTGGACCAGCTCAAGACCACGTTTGAGAAGCTGGGCGTCTCCAACAAATCGCGCATCGTAATTTATTTCAGCAAGGACTGGGTGACGCCCACGGCCCGCGTGTTTTTGACGCTTGATTATCTGGGACTCGGTGATCGGACCTCTATACTTGATGGAGGGTTGCCGGCATGGCGCGCCGAAGGCCGACCGGTAACGAGCGAAGTGCACGCCGCAACTCCTGGGCGCCTGGTGCCTCATACCAGACAAGAACTCGTCGTTGACGCAGCCTGGGTCAATGCAAACTTGCACAAGCCCGGCGTCATGGTGCTTGATGCGCGCGCGCCGAAATTTTATACCGGCGAGGAAGTGAGATTGACGCGAGGGGGTCACATTCCGGGAGCGAAGAATATTCCCTTCTCCAGCTTGGTAGAGGACTCAAACAACAAGTTCAAGAGCGTCGAAATGCTGCGGCAGCTTTTCAATGCAGCGGGCGTAAAGAAGGGCGACAGCGTCACCACCTACTGCCACATCGGACAGCAGGCGAGTCTGCTCTATTTTGTTGCGCGCTACCTGGGTTATGACACGCATCTCTATGACGGCTCGTTTGAAGACTGGAGCCAGCGACGTGAGTTGCCGGTTGAGAAATCTGATCCTGTGAAACAGTAATGCGTCTTTCTTTGGGCGGTGTCCTATGTTGGCCGTCGGCGTTTCGCATGCCGGCGCATTAATAATCCGATCGACTTTTTTTCAGTTGCTTCATCGGAAGGAACAACCTGGCGAGCAAATTTGTTCTACTTCGGCGATCGCAACCACGAAGCGATTTCGTCCATCGCGGATTGGTAGACTTGCTGTTGCGGGATGCCGGCGGCCCTGGGGACTCTCAGTGAGTGGTCGCCGCCTTCTATTACGTGAAGTGTTGCCGGTAAGTGAAGTCGCTTGATTACGGCGCGTATCTCTTCTTCGCTGCCAAAGGCGTCGCGCGCGCCCTGAATGAAAAGCATGGGCGCTTTGATCAGTGGCAGGTGAGCATCACGACGCTGCTCAGGCTTTCCCGGCGGATGCAGCGGATAGCCGAGGAAGACCAGGGCGGCGACTTCATCCGCGCTTTCCGGCTGAGCCGCAACCTGCGATGCAATCCGGCCACCCATAGACTTGCCGCCAATCACCAGTCGATTCCCAGACAGTTGTTTGTGTTGTTGCGCCGCCGCCATCACAGCGCGATAGCACGCTTCGAGTTTCGCTTTCGGATCCGGCACGCGTCGCCCCTGCTCCATGTACTTAAAGTTAAAAGTCAGGACATCAAGGCAACGCTCAGCCAGTCCCGAGGCAAACAAACGCATGAAAGGGTGTAATTGATTGGCGCCCGCGCCGTGGCCCAGTATCAATGTGATCCCCAGGCGCGTCTTCCGAGCGGCGGCGTACAGCAATCCCGACACGGGTTCGCCATCGATTGAGATTGTGAGTTTCTGTGGTTCGATTGCCATCACCAATATACGTTGTAGGCCCCGTGGCGACATCAACCGACGCGTACGTCGCTTATGAGTAAATACGTGGTACGCGTTCGCTTACTCCGCAGGTGACCTCGTAAGAAAGTGTTCCGGCCGTCCTGGCAATATCTTCAGCGCTTACTGACAAGCCGCCTGACCGGCCCATGAGAATTACCTCATCGTCGATCTGCACCCCAGGCACACTTGTAACATCGATGAGCGTCAGATCCATGGAAATTCGCCCTATGACCGTAGCATATACGCCGCGAATGATCGCATGACCGCGATTGGATAGCGCCCGCTTGTAGCCATCGTCGTAACCAACCGGAATTGTCGCCACCAACGTTTTGCGTGAGGCCTCAAAGGTGCACCCGTACCCAACTGTCTCTCCCTGTGGCACCCACTTCAGCAATGTGATTCGCGAATGAAGAGACATCACCGGCTGCAGTTTCGCATCGCGATCCGCGGGGGCCAGAGTGTCGCGCCAGAGCCCGTAAAGCACGCCGCCTGGCCGGACTAAGTTGCCCCACCCGCCAGGTTGCGCAAAAACGCCAGCGGAGTTTGCGAGGTGGCGATATGTGGGGCTGAAGCCATGCTGTTGAAACACCTGGACTGCACTTTCAAATCGTTTGATCTGGTCCTGGGTTAACGGCCCGCATGACGGCTCGTCGGCGGCGGCAAAGTGGGTGATAAAACCATCGGCCCGAATGTTTGTAAACTTCTTCAGTGCCGCGGCAAATTCCGAGACCTCATCAAATCGCACGCCCAAACGGCCCATGCCAGTATCAATCTTCACATGAACGTCAGCAACAGTCCCGCGTTCACGCGCTGCGCGATCGAAAGCCTCGATCATATCCAGCCGGTAGACTGCGGGAACGAGCCGATGCTTAAGGCAAGCGCTCGCTTGTTCACCCCAGAAACCGGCGAGACAGAGTATGGGCTTACTGATCCCGGCGTCCCGGAGTTCGATCCCCTCTTCCGGCAGCGCCACGCCAAACCAATCGGCGCTTTCCGCTTCGAGTCTCTGCGCACATTTTACCGCGCCGTGGCCGTAGGCGTTCGCCTTCACCACGGCCATCACATTTACCGCCGGCCCAACCCTATCTTTGACAAGGTGAAAGTTTGCGGCCAGCGCCTCAAGATCGATCTCCGCCCAGGTGGGACGATGATCAGACAAAGGAGCGCCGGCCGACTCGGAAGGATTTGCCATTTATTGTTTATTCGCGGTAGAGATTGTCGAACCGCATGCTGGAGGGAGTGAACCGCAGTCTGACGGTGTCGGTGGGGCCGTTGCGCTGCTTGGCCACAATGATTTCAGCGACGTTCTTCTCGTCATCAGGCATGCTGTCGCGCTCTTCGGGAGATTTATATTGCTCGGGACGGTAAATGAAGGCAACCACGTCGGCGTCCTGCTCGAGCGCGCCTGACTCGCGCAGGTCGGCAAGTTGCGGCCGGTGATCCGAGCGCGATTCCGGCGCGCGCGAAAGCTGCGACAGCGCCACCAGTGGCACGTTCAACTCTTTAGCCAGGCCTTTCAGCTCACGTGAAATCTGCGACACTTCCTGTTGCCGCGATTCGAAACGTTTGGCCGAGCCGCTCATTAACTGGAGATAGTCCACGACGATCAGATCCAGCCTTTTTTGTTCCGCCGCCAGACGTCGTGCCTTGGCGCGCATTTCCAAAACCGATATGCCCGCAGTGTCATCAAGGAAAATCTTTGCGTCTGCCAGCGTGCCCAGTGACTTCGCAATTTGTGCCCACTCCGGGCGAGAAAGAAAACCGTTGCGAAAGCGCTGCGCATCGATGTTTGCCTGTGAACAAAGCATGCGCATCACCAGGGCTTCCTTCGACATCTCCAGGGAAAACAGGCCTACCACCGCTCCGGGAACGTGAACCGCCGCATTCTCGGCCAGCATCAGAGCGAAACTGGTTTTCCCCATGGAAGGCCGTGCCGCAACGATGATTAGGTCCTGACGTTGCAGACCGGAGGTAAGTTTATCGACATCGGCAAAACCGGTGGTAAGTCCGGTCAGGACTGACGCTCGACCTTCCATCTCCTGGATCTTTTCCAGCAGTTGTTCGGCGACCGGCTTAACATGAACAAAGCCCTGGCGAATACGTTCATCGGCCAACTCAAAGATCGCATGCTCCGCGTGATCGAGGATAATCTCAGGTTCATCTTCCTGTTCAAGAGCTTCCTGCGTAATTTTATTCGCCGCCCGGATAAGCTGCCGCAACATCGACTTGCCGCGCACCAGCCTGGCATAGTGTGCAATGTTGGTGGAGTGTGGCAGGCCGTAAGTGAGATTAATGATGAAGCTGATGCCGCCGACCGACTCGAGCGCATTCTCTTTCTTCAGCTCTTCACCAATGAGGATCGGATTAATCTCCGCTCCCCGCTCGAACAAGGCGGTCATTGCGAGGAAGATTCGCCTGTGTGATGGCACGTATAGATCCTCAGGTCGCAACAACTCAATTGCCTGGCTGATAAGACCGTTGTCGAGGATTATGCCGCCGAGAATTGCACGTTCGGCCTCGGCGCTGTTTGGCAGGGAACGTTCCAGCGATTGCTCGCGAATCGGATCGGGACTGGCCATGAAGGAAAATTATTTCTAAGCGCCTTGGCGCTATCGATTTCGACCTGAAACTCGTATTGATTGTAATCGGGCGTGCTGCACAAGAAAATAACGCTGCAAGTCGGTTCAAACTTGCAGCGTCGAAACTATACTACAGTCATTTTGGGGCCGCACTCTGTTCGGCGTTTTATGTTAGCGCAGGAATAGATCGCCACTACTCTGCAACTTCCCCAGCTTCTGCATGTTTCGCTTCAGCCTGCTTAGCCAGTTCGGCTTCCTGTTCCGCAGTCAGATGGCCGACAATCGCTTCGCCTTCAGACGCAACCTGCACTTGCAGATCAATGGTCACCTCGCGATGCAAACGCAGCGGTACCGTGAAATTGCCCAGCCGCTTGATTGGTTCGCGCAAATGGATTCGATGGCGCTCAATCTCGTAGCCGTGCTCCTGTAGCGCTTCGGCAATATCCATGGATGTCACCGAACCATACAACGCCCCCTGCTCACCCGACTTTCGCTTAAACTCCAGCACCAGCTTGCTGATTTGTTCTGCCTGGCCCTCAGCTGTAGCGCGTTCGCCGGCTTCTTTCTTCAGCAGCCGCCCGCGCTCCAGTTCGATCTGTTTGACGTTGCTGGTGGTCGCTTCTACAGCAAGCTTTCGAGGCAATAGATAGTTACGCGCGTAACCAGACCTAACCCGAACAATCTCGCCGCGAGCACCCAAATCATCAACGTCTTCGCGTAAAAGTATTCTCGTGTGCGCCATATTGGCAGCTCCTTTTCCTCAATCCGTTTCCCGATTCGACTTTAGTCGGTTGTGTACGGCAAGAGCGCGATATTGCGCGCGCGTTTAATAGCCTCGGCCAACATGCGCTGATGGATGGCGCAGTTGCCGGAAATCCGTCGGGGCAGAATCTTGCCGCGTTCGGGAATGAAGTTTCCCAGAAACCTGGCATCCTTAAAATCCAGAATATCGACTTTTTCAATGCAGAAACGGCAAATGCGGCGCCGGCGCATGCGGCGCCCGCCGCGACCCTGCGAAGGACGACCACGGTCGAAATCGTCATCGCCGTTGTATCGTCGTCCGCGATCTTCGTAGTTTGCTGACATATTTACCTCTTAAACAGTGAATCGTGAATAGTGAATGGTGATTCGGACCAGGCGAGCCGCGCTAAATAGACAAGACCACGGATTCTCAGTCGCCTTCTCGTTCCGACTTAAGCGGCGTCTTCCTCTGCCTCTTCCTCGACGGCGGCAGGACGCACACTTTCGGAAGCAGAGCCTCGCCGCTCGGAATGATTGCCGGGCCGCTTTTCCGCCTTGCGCGCGCGCTTGGCCCTAAACTTTTCGGCGCGGCGTCGATCCTCATCCACGCGCACCGTGATATAGCGAATGATGCGATCGTTCACGCGCATGCGGCGCTCCAGTTCTGCAATCTCGCGACCGGATCCTTCGATTTCCAACAACATGAAGTTGCCTTCAGTTTTATGAAGAATCTCGTAAGCAAGTTGGCGTCTGCCCATGCTTTCGGCCTTCGTTATGGTGCCGCCCTGATCAGTTACGATTTGCTTGAAACCGTCCGTCAGGCGTGCGACTTCATCGTCGTCCGCAGTGGGGTCGACAATGAACACCACTTCGTATTGTCTTTGCGTTTCCAAAATAATCTCCTTCACAGTGAAGCGTAAATCGTGAATCGTAAATAGAACTAACAGTGCTTCACCTTGTGGTTACTATTTACGATTTACCATTTACCGTTCACGAGTTGAATTCCGTCATCGCTTTCAAAACTCCATCCCGCAGGATGGCGTGCAATGCCGCGCCACTCTTTTCCAGAATCTCTGCAACGGCTTTTCTTGTGACACTGCTAAACGAATCGAGAACAAATCTCTTTGCATCCGAGATCGGATGCTCAGGCTGAATGCCGATTCGCAGCCGCGTAAACTCGTTCGTCCCTATCGCCTGAATGATGGACTTGAGTCCATTGTGACCGCCCGCGGAACCTCGCTCGCGGATGCGAATCTTCCCCAGCGGCAGCGCCAGATCATCGGATACAACGATTAAATTGTTGCCCGGCCCGGTCAGCTTATGCTTCGTCAGCAAACAAGCCACCGCTTCTCCACTAAGATTCATGTAGGTCTGCGGCTTTACCAGCTTTACGGCACGCCCTTCAATTTCAGCGCGACCGACGAGCGACTGGCATTCCCGGCGCTTTACTTCGGCCCCTGCCTCGCCGGCTAATTTGTCAATCAACATGAACCCCAGATTATGCCGCGACCACTGATACTCTTTGCCGGGATTTCCGAGGCCAACAATCAAATATTCCGGGGTGCCAATTGCCAATCGTCAATTTTGAAGACATTGTCAATCGCATGCTACCGATTGCCAAATACGAAAGTGAAACCGGCAATCGACAAACGGCAATGCCCCCTACTCCTTCTTTCCCTTTTCGCCCTCGCCGCCTTCTTCCTCTTCCTTCTTACCCTTGCCAATAACTTCCGGCTCGGCAGGTGCCTCAGCCTCGACCACAGGCGCCGCGACAACTTCTTCCTTCACGATGCCCACGGTGGCAATAACCGTTTCGGGAGGATTCAGAATCTCAATCCGCTCATCGATGGGAATTTCAGATATGTGGAGCACATCGTGCACACCAAGATTAGAAACGTCGACGTCGATTACATCCGGAATTTCGCGAGGCTCGCAGCGGATTTCAATTTCACGAATAATCTGTTCGAGCACACCCTGTTCATCGCGAACGCCAATCGGCTCACCGACGAGGCGTAGCGGGACCGTAACCTCGATCTTTTGCCCTTTGACCAGTCGAGTGAGATCCGCGTGCAACAGACGACCGCGAACCGGATCGACCTGCCGCTCGTGAAACATCACCTCACTCGCGCCCACGCCTTCGATGTCCAGCGTGAAGATCGTGTTTCGACCCGACTCCGAACGTAGAATCGCTGCTAGTTCCCG
>DATGYM010000041.1:0-1536 GCA_035297925.1 Pyrinomonadaceae bacterium
ACGCGCTCCAGCCCTCGATGGGCGGCGCGACTCCACGCGATGCTCTTCTGACGGGAATCAAGGCGACTGTGCCGGCTTATAGTCGCGATGGGCGGATCACAGAACAGGCCTTGAAAGCCGCCGCCGACGTGATGGAGGTGGCGGGGATATTGAAAAAGCGCCCGATGCTCGCGGACGTCGCGACGAACGATTTCCTGCCGAAGTGAGGGAACCTAACGTGGTGCTCAGCCATCCCTCGGCGATCGGCTGAAGCGCATTGTTAGCCTCTGCCGTTCAGGAAATTGCCGCGACATGATCGCGAAGCCAAGCGGTGAATGATTCCCGATCCATTTCGCCGGACGCCACCTGCAATATGGTTCTTTCCTGCTCATCAATCGAGGCTGTGATCTCAAAACCGTTGAGAAATAGAAAGACCTCCATAGCCGCATGTCCTGTACGCTTGTTGCCGTCTAGGAAGGGATGATTCTGGATCAGCGAATAGCCGAGTGTTGTAGCCTTTCTCCACAACCGATGCGTACAACTCTTTACCTCCAAAGGTTATCCTGGGCTGGGCCAGCGCAGATTCCAGCGCACCTAAGTTCAGGATACCGAGGGCTCCTCCGGACTGAGCGATGACTCGGTCATGCAATTCGAGAGCTTCACTTAAGGTGAGATAACGCACTAGGCGAGACGCTGATAAAGTTCAGCGTTTTTCTGCAGAATATAGTCAGCGGCCCGTTGAAATGCTTCCTCGGGACGGGTTAGCAACTCCTCGATGCTGACCCGCGCCAATTCCTCCGCTTTGATATTGAACCGGTCGGCAATTTCTTGCAATTTCGCAAACCGATCCTCAGAAAGCGTGATGGTAAGAGTACTCATAGCATCACCTCTGTTCGAAGATTTATCAGCAGCACGTGAAAATTGCGAATAACGAAAATTGGCTCAGTCAAATCACAAGATCATTGGGCTAACGCTTAAGGCTGAGCAGGCACGGCCCGCGAGTATTGCGAGCGGGTCCGAAGATCTGTCTCAAGCCGATGTTGGGCCTTCCGTTCATTCGGAATCGAAAACTTCTGCCAGAGATTCTGCAATCCTCTTGATACTCATTCTTCGGGTCGAAAGCGCAACCTTGTCGGCCAGTGTCGGACTGTAGACAAGTACGTCGTCTCGATCCAGCATGTGCCAAACCGGCAAGATGACCTTGTGTCCGTCCATCTCACGCGCTGTCAAACCGTTGAGTTCGTATTGCGGCCATTTCTTGGAGAAGAATGCGGGCGAGAGAACGACAACTCCAAAGCGTGAGTTCAAAAGTCCCTTATCAATGGACTTTCGGAGGCTGTCACCAACGCGCAACTCAAATTCATCATACCACACTCTATACTTCATGCGGGTGAGGGCGTTGGCGAGGGGTTTAACCACTTTCTCCTTATCTTCCGTCGCATGAGAAATAAACGCATCATACCCAATTTCTTCGGGCGCGGTCTTCGACTCGTTATAGTTTCGATCTGCCATGCGCAGCATCAGACCGTGATGAAGTGAGTAGGCGATATCAGCCTC
>DATGYM010000042.1:0-12840 GCA_035297925.1 Pyrinomonadaceae bacterium
ATCCAGCTTCAAAGCTTTCGGGCAATATACTGGCGAGCACCTTGCTGCCATCGAGCGGCGGAATGGGCAGCAGATTGAAGACCCCGAGCGCGACATTCAATATAAAAAAGACCAGCAACAACTCGACCGCGCCGGTCGCCAGTGTGGAATCCGTATTCAAAAGGCTCAGGCGCTCATCGATCATTCCAAATGTGTAGAGCGCTCTGATCCCCGCCCCGGCGAAAAAAGCAATGATGAAGTTGCTAATCGCGCCGGCAGCAGAAACCCAAAAGTTTGCCACCCGTTTATTCCGCCACTTGAGAGGATTGACAGGAGTCGGCTTGGCCCACCCGATGAGCGGTGCACCGGTAAAAAATGCAATCGCGGGAAACAAAAGCGTGCCGATCGGATCTACGTGCGCCGCCGGATTTAAAGTGATGCGCCCCTGCAACCGCGCCAGATCGTCGCCAAATCTGTTGGACATCCAGGCATGGGCCGACTCGTGAACTGACAGCGAGAAGATCAGGGCCACCATGTAAAGAATGAATTGTCCTATGGCGTGACTGTCAATGTTGCCCATGAGTTGTAATTTCTTAAGAAGTTAAGCGAGTCGTTCACACTAACATGGCCCTCAGGACGTGTCAAAAAACATGAAAGTCCGTGGTGCGTAATAGTGTGTTGGAGCGGAAAAAACGCTCGCAGCGGATTCATATTTCCCTCCGCTGGAGCTTCAAGATTTTTCGAGCGCACGTTTCTATGAAGATTTGGTCCCTCCCGGACACAGAAGCCACTGACTCTGCGTTCGCCGCGTCTCGAATTTTCCAACCACGCGCTCGCCTCCTTCAGGATTGCGACGCCAGACTGTAGATTGAGTCGGTCGACACTACTGCCATATCGCCCGAGGCGCCAAACGCGAGACCTACCAGGTTCATTCCGGCTACAAAGATCTCCGCCTTTCCTCCATCAGGCGATATGCGAACAATTCCCCGGCGGCCACGCAGCGAGGCCGCGACATATAGGTTGCCCTGCTTATCAAACGCCAGACCCTGCGGTCGTCCCAGCCCTTTATAAAAAGTGCTGACCTCGCCATTCGGAGCGATACGCATGACCGAGTCAAAACTCGCAACGGTTGGCCCGGTTACATACAAAGAGTCGTCAGGCCCAAAGGCGAGATGGTAGGCCGAGACTGAAGGCTCGAGCTGTGCCCAGGCCGTCTCTTCACCAATGCCGTTAACTCTATAAATCGTGCCGGTGCGGTCACCAACGTACATGCGGTCGGAACGATCGAAGGCAATCCCCGTCGCGACGCCAAGATTTCTGGCGAAGGGCACCGCTTCCTTGAAAGGCGTAATCCGGTAGACAATGCCGTCCATTCTGCTGCTAACAAACATCTGACCCGTACTGTCAAAGGCAATGCCGGTGGGATTTGTGATGTCACCTGAGAATTCAGTGACTTCACCACTCAGATCTATGCGAAAAATGGTTACCGGCAACTGTTCCCCGCGCGAACCGGATCGCGTTACAAAAAGCGACCCATCATCAGGATCGAAAGCAGGATTGGCTACGGGGTGGAGATCCTCAGCTAGTTGCTTTGCGACCCCAACATTCAAGGGATCGCTGCGGTTTCCCCCACTCTCAAGACTTACTTCAGTTGCCCCGCCTTGCTTCAGATCCGGAACTATTGCGAGTACGCGCCGTGGCGACAAGCCAACGATTGGCGCGCGTTGTTTGCCAATCCACACAGCACACAGAGTTACGTCGCTGGTATCAAAAGCGTCGCAATCAATAGTCAGCTCTCCGCCGGGGAGAGCGAAAGGGGGATCAATTCGTAGAATTTTGGGCTGGTTGCTCATTTGGCTCTATAGCATTTAGGGTCAGGCATTAGGCGCCCAATTCCCTGTTGATTAAAACTCTTCATCATACGATCGGCTGTGGGGCCTGTCGAATTTGCCCGGCTTTTGCGTGGTAGCCCTAATCTGCTGTGCATCCTCGGTGTCCTCCGTGCCTCCGTTGTTAGTGCTTGCTTAACGACTTAGAGTCACACTGAGCTGGCACAGAGAAACTGAAATCAGGGCACCACCCGGCTCTTGAGCGGAAACACAGCTAACGATGCGGTTGTGCCTCTTCCCTCCCGAGAACGGTGGGACGTTTCCTCGTGCTCCTTGCCTGTGGTGCAATGGCCACTATGGTATAATTCGCCCCGCAAATAAGACTTTTTACGTGCGTGGTTGACCGCGCCGTAAAAGGGCAACGAACAATATTATTGTAATGCTCAAGCGACTAAGCGAAGCGATATCGCAGAGCAATATTGAGGACAACCAACTGGCGCCGGATATTCACTGCCCGCATCACTCCTCCTGTAACTGCAGCCCGAAAAATAATCGTAAATACAAATGGGCACTCGTCTTTTCCCCGGCGAGCAGAATGATTTCCTGACTGGAGGGCAAGATTATCAAGGACGTAATCGGGAACACTACGGGCCTCAAGCCGAATCAACTTCGCCGCATAGAAAAGCTTTACACCCGGCGCATCCCGCCGCACCAGATTCTGACCCCGGAATTTGCGCGACAGCTTGCCGAGCTTTCGCACGAGACTCGCCGGCAAATCGGAGCGCTGATTGATCGCAGCGGCCACGTCGAATACGTCATGATCGGCGATAACCGCCGCATTGAACTTCCGGACTTCAAACGCATTCGAGTCGCCGTCGATCGCTTCCGGGGCTTGCGATGCGTGCACACTCACTTAAGGGGCGAAAACTTAACGCAGGATGACCTTACGGACCTGGCCCTATTGCGACTCGACCTGATGGTTGCTGTTGATGTCAATCCGGAAGATGGTTTACCGGGACTTGTCAGCTCAGCCCATCTCCTGCCGATCACTGCAGTTGAGCCGCAAACCGCAAACGATCATAAGCCTTATGCTTTCCTGCCGCGCAAAGTAGCTTCTCAGCTCGATATAGATTTCCTCGAGCTAATCGAATCGTTGGAAGAAGAGATGGCGCGCAACCGGCGCGTCTCAAGGCAGGATGTTCAAAAAGACCGCGCCATCCTGGTAGGTGTGACAACCGGACCAATTGCTGACGCAGAAGAATCGATGGCCGAGTTAACCGAGCTTGCCGGTTCAGCAGGCATTGTCGTCCATGACAAAGTAATCCAGAGACGCCAGGCCATCGATCCGCGCACCGTGCTGGGGCGCGGCAAGCTCGAGGAACTTCTTATTCGGTCGCTGCAATTGGGCGCGGACATGCTCGTCTTCGATCGAGAGTTAACACCGGCGCAAGTCAGGTCGCTTTCAGAAGCGACGGACCTAAAGATTATCGATCGGTCGCAACTTATCCTCGATATTTTTGCCCAGCGGGCCCAGTCGAGCGAAGGCAAAATCCAGGTGGAGCTCGCCCAGTTAAAATATCTCCTGCCGCGTTTGATCGCCGGACAAGACTCGGCGTTTTCACGGCTTGCCGGCGGCATCGGTGGACGTGGACCAGGTGAGACAAAGCTCGAGATGGATCGCCGGCGTGTCCGGGACCGCATCAACCGTCTTGAAAAACAGATCGAGACCCAGCGGCTGCGGCGGAACGAACGGCGAAAGGTCCGAACCAAAAATCAACTTCCGATTGTCTCGATTGTAGGGTATACCAATGCGGGCAAATCGACGCTCCTGAATGCGCTGACCAACAGCGATGTACGCGCCGAGCAGAGAATGTTTGCGACCCTGGATCCAACCTCGCGGAGGTTAAGGCTGCCGCGGGAACAGGAAATAATCATTAACGATACTGTGGGGTTTATTCGCGATTTGCCTCCGGGGCTGCTGTCAGCGTTTCGCGCGACGCTGGAAGAGATTGGCGATAGCGCTTTGCTTATTCATCTGGTCGACATCTCAAATCCTCGCTGGTCGCAACAGATTCAATCGGTCGAGCGAATTCTTGAAGAACTTCATATTGCGCAAATTCCATCGATTCTGGCATTAAACAAAGTGGATCTGGTCGAGGCGGAAACCGTGCAAGCCATTTCCCGGCAGCTTAGGCAGGGCGGTGCTCGCGAAGTGGTTACGTTGTCAGCCACCGCCAGCAGAAGCTTGCCGCCGCTCCTCGAAAAGATCGGGGAGATGCTTTCGCACGATCTCGGATTGGCCGGGGCCGGCGACACCACCCGCATTTCGCGAATCGCATAAAGCAAATGGGTATTCGTCCTCGATTCACAACTCCGCTTAGTCGCGCGCGCGAAGTCGCGGCGCAATACGTCGTCCGGCCGTTCAAGATCTTCCAACCACGAACGCGCTTCCTGCTTGGCTTCACTTTGCTTGTCGCTGTAACTGTACCGCTGCTGGTCAACAACTATTCGTCGGGCTATTGGCAGGACTATCACGAAGGCGACGTGATAAGGGGAAATGTGGTAGCGCGTGCAGATGTTAACGGCTTCGACATAGTCGAAACTGAAAGACGCCGCAATGCCGCCCGCCAGGCCACCAGACCCATCTTCAACTTTGACTCTACCCGCGGTGAAAGCTCAGCGCGAAGTTTTCGCGCTGCCTGGGAGGATCTTAAGAATCAAACCGATCTAAGCACGCAAGGGAAAGCGCCGAACTGGAGTGGTGAAGGCGGAAGCGGTGTAGCGCGCGCCATTGCCAGCCATAACTTCAACGACGGGGATTTGGAAAGGCTGCTGTCGTTGGTTCGCGAGGTCGGCGACAAATACATATACGACGACACTGAAGCCGACCGCTTAAACCAGGAAATAGTATTGGTTGACGTGCGAAACCCTGCCGGGCAAATGATCATGCCGGCGCCACGAACGCGCATGTTTTCTCTAAGCGCGGCGCGACAGGAGCTGGAGTTGAAGCTGCTGAACATACCGGGGTGGTCACAGGAACAAAAGTCAGCTTTGGTCGCGGCAATAGTTCCGATAATCCGACCGAACGTAATATTGGATCAGACAGCCACTGCCACCGCACGCGAAGCAGAAGCCGACAAGATCCCGCCTGTAACAATCTCACTGAAACGGAATCAGGTGATAGCGCGCGAAGGCGATACCGTAACGCCGGCCATGCTGGCTCAACTTGCAGCACTGAAGACGACCGGACACGCCGGCCGTCCCTGGCACAACTTGCTTGGGCTGTTGCTGATAGTTTTGGCCGTTTACTGGGCGGTGTGGAAATTCACTGAACATCGAAGCACGGTCTCGGCGTTGTCCCTTTCAAAAACGCGAGCCTTTGCCCTCGTTGGCTCGGCAATAGTTGTCGAGACCGGCCTTATGCGGGTTGGCCTCGCGATTAGCGACAGCCTGGCGAACGGCATGAAAAGCGCGCCCTTTAACGATCCCAATCTTTGGAACTTTGCTATTCCCTTCGCCGCAGCTTCGTTGCTGGTCGTCATTCTGGTCGATACTCAACTTGCTTTCCTGACCGGCATCGTCACGGCACTATTCGCTGGCATGCTCGCGCCGGCCGGAATCCAGGAATCGCTCTATGCGATCATTTCGTGTGCGGCGGCAGTTTACGGCATCGGAAGATATAGCGAACGACAATCGGTGACCCTGGCAGGATTGCTGGTGGGCGTGGCTAACGCGGTGATGGCGCTGGCTCTGCTTGCCTATGCGGAACAAGCCTTTACTCTGAATGCGGTACTGCTGGCCATTGGCTGCGGTTTCGTCGGTGGTTTGTTAACCGCAATTTTCGCTGCCGGCGGCTTGCCCGTAAACGAGTCGCTGTTTGGCATTTTGACGGATGTCAAGCTGCTGGAACTTTCGAATGCGGACTTGCCGGTATTGGGACAATTGGCTTTGCGCGCGCCGGGCACAAATCAGCATTCGCATGCGGTGGGACAATTAGCGGAGGATGCCTGCCGCACGGTTAATGCAAACCCACTCCTCGCACGCATAGGGGCGCTCTACCACGACATCGGCAAGGTGGCGGCGCCGGAGTATTTTGTTGAGAATCAGCAGGGCGAGAACCCTCACGATCGGATGCGTCCTTCACAAAGCGCGCGCATCATCACCAGTCATGTGAGCTACGGAATCAAGCTGGCTAAGGAAATTGGTTTACCAAAAAAGATCGCCGACTTTATCCCACAACATCACGGCACGCGAACTCTGCACTTCTTTCTCCGCAAGGCCCAGAGCCAGGCAAAGCCCGGTGAGGTCATCGACGAAAAGGATTTCCGCTATCCTGGTCCCAAACCCCAATTCAAGGAAGCGGCAATAATGATGCTCGCGGATTCCTGCGAAGCCGCAGCTCGCTCGCTCGCGCGACCCGATCCCGAGAACATCCGCGCTATCGTAGTGAAGATTGTGGACGCCGTTATTACTGACGGGCAACTCGATGAATGCGATCTAACCCTGCAGGAGATAACCAGAATTCGTGAGGCGATCATCGGCGCCCTGACGGCGATCTATCACGCCCGCATCGACTATCCCGGCTTCAATCCGCCTCAGGTAACAGGACCCCTGGTTGCCGTACCCTCAGGCCCAATCGATACCGAAGAGCGTGGACTCACTTATGCTCGGGCGTCCGACGTTCCCATCAACGAGTCGGGTGAGGTCGAAGACGAAGCTATCAATCGCAAAGTTGCGAAACGCTAGTCGCTAGCCTGCCAACGCAATGCACTTCGAGATCTTCGAGATCTGATCGTCTCCGCTACGGAATCATCACCCTCTGGTTAGTCGAAGCCGCTCAGAACTTTGCGCGTATTTTTTGATAAGTGGTGGCAAGATCTTCGGGAATCACTCGTGTCTCGCCTACTGTTGAAATGAAGTTTGAATCACCGGGCCAGCGCGGCAGTATGTGAATGTGAATGTGGTCTACGATGCCCGCGCCCGCAGCCTTACCCAGATTCATACCGATATTAAAACCCGCTGGCTGATAGGCGGCGCGCAAGGCCGTTTCGCAGCGCTTCGTCAAGTCCATTAGTTCGTCGGTGGTTTGTTTTGCGGCGGCATCGAGCTCGCCGACGTGTTCGTAAGGAACGATGAGCAAATGGCCGCTGATGTAAGGATAAATGTTCAGGACGACAAAGTTGTGGCCGGCGCGGTGGATCACGAAATTGGCTTCATCCCTGTCAGGGTCATCTCTAAGACTACAAAAAATGCAGCCGTTCGCTCCCGGGTCTGCTGCACCGCCGGAAGCGATGTAGTCGTAGCGCCAGGGACTCCAGAGCCTGTCCAAATTTATTCTCCGGGTCGAGGGAAAAAACCCCTACATGATGGGCGGTTGGCGCGAGTCGTCGTTACCGGCGCTTGTAGTAGCAGGTTGGGAGTTGGGCTCATTAATGAGCTCTTTGAGTTCCTTGCCCGGTTTGAAATAGGGAACGCGCTTGGCGGGAATGCTCACGGGATCGCCGGTCTTGGGATTTCTGCCGCGACGAGCTCCTCGTTCGCGCACGCGGAAGCTGCCGAATCCGCGAAGTTCAATCTTCTCTCCCTGATTGAGCGTCTCGATAATGCTTTCAAAAACGATCTCCACCAACCGTTCGGCATCCTTTTTGGTAAGTTCCGCCGCTTCGGCGACATCTTCCACGAGTTCCGCTTTTGTCATGCAAACACCTCAGATGAGAAGGATAGCTTTAGCCAAATTTTTTGACTGCGAAGCGAAAATTCTTTTTACATGCTAAGTATTGCGAGGTGTGTTCAACTTCGTACCCTATCAGAAAACAATCGCGCCCGGCAAGATTCAGTCGCTCAATGGGCCAATCCTGTCGCCTGAAGATTTGGGAATTTCAAGCGCGCTGGCAACCACAACGCTATGCAGACTCAGCTTCGGAATTTCCCTCTGTCTGCTCGGTATCGGCCGGTGCAGTATTAGTCTCTGCGGCCGGTGTCACCTCAGTCTCAGATGAGGCAGCCGGCGCTGAATTTGGCTCGGCGGCGGCTTCCACATTTGACTCCGGCTCGGACACGGGCTCGGGCGTCGGTCCCGGTTCTTGTTGCGGCTCTGATTCTGATTCCGGCTCTCGCACTGCATCGGGTTTTGGTGGGGCCGGCGCTTCTGGTTCCGATTTGGGCTCAGCTTTGGCTTCAGGTTCAGTAGCTCTGCTCAAGCCTGCCAGCTCGCCCAACGAAGCCATCCCGCTGCCAACCTGCGATGAATAAACCTTCGTATCAACAATGGGCTCGTCCTTGCCGACGGCCCGCGCTGACAGTCCAATCTTCTTGCTGTCGCTATCGATGCGCAGGATCTTGAAATCCATCTCCTGGCCCAGTTGTACAACATCCTCGGGCTTTTCGACACGTTCCTCAGAAAGTTCTGAGATGTGGCACAGCCCTTCAAGATTGTCGTCCAGTTCTACAAACGCGCCAAAGTTTGCGAACCGCGCAATTTTTCCACGCACCACGTCGCCCGGATTGTGTTCGTTAACGAATCGATCCCAGGCGTTGGGCTCAAGGTCTTTGATCGAAAGCGACAGCCGCCGATTCTCTGCATCGATGCTTGTGATTACCGCGTCGATTTCCTGGCCCTTCTTAAGGACTTCACTGGGGTGCTTGATTCTTCTCGACCAGGATATATCCGATACATGCACCAAACCATCGACGCCGTCCTCAATTTCGATGAACGCGCCAAAGTCGGTCAGATTTCTAACCCGGCCATGCACCCGCGTTCCCACCTGATAACGTTCGTGCAATGTTTGCCAGGGATTATCCTGAATCTGTTTCATGCCCAGGCTGATGCGACGCGCCTTGGGATCGACACTCAATACTTCAACTTCAACTTCATCACCAGGATTCACGAGCTTGCTTGGATGCTTTACACGTTTTGACCAGCTCATTTCCGAAACGTGCACCAATCCTTCAACGCCACTCTCGAGTTCGACGAAGGCGCCGTAATCAGCCACACTGGCTATGCGTCCAGGCACGCGCGCGCCCACCGGAAAGCGTTCTTCTACGCTCGACCAGGGATCCGGTAGCAATTGCTTGTAACCCAGAGACACGCGCTCGCGCTCGCGATCAAACTTCAACACCTTGACCTGGATCGAGTCGCCGACGTGGAAAAGTTCACTCGGATTTTGCAGGCGTCCCCACGACATGTCAGTTACGTGGAGCAATCCATCTACTCCGCCGAGGTCGACAAAGGCGCCATAGTCAGTCAAATTCTTGATCTGACCTTCGACCACTATATCTTCTTCAATATGGCCCAGAGTTTGACCCTTGCGTCCGGCGTTCTCTTCTTCAATAACGGCCTTGCGTGACAAGACAACGTTCGAACGCTTGCGATTCAGCTTAATTACCTTTGCTTCGATCTCCTGATTGCGAAGTGAATCCAAATTGCGCACTGGACGAACGTCTACTTGTGAGCCGGGCAGAAAAGCGCCGATGCCATCGATGTCCACGCGCAATCCACCTTTGATGCGCTCAATCACGCGGCCCTTGATGTTGGTGCCGTCGCGATAGGATTTCTCCAACTCGTCCCACGCCTTCATGCGCACGGCATCGGCGCGTGAAAGAACCGGCAGGCCATCAGCCGTTTCCATGTTCTTCACGAGCACGTCAACTTCGTCGCCGGCTTTCACCGCGAGCACACCGTTTTCAGTAAATTCTGCTGGATTGACTATACCTTCCGACTTGTATCCGAAATCGATAACCACGCCGCGCTCACTAATACCGACAACGGTACCCCGGACCACCTCACCTTCCTGCAGCGATGCCTGCTCCTGCTCAAACTGATCGAGCAGTTGCCCGAAATCCACGTCGCCGCCCGCGCGTGGCTCGTCGTCGTCATCAACGTTGGCAGCTACGGTGGGACTCGCGTCCTTTTTAGTTGGTTGGGGCGATGCAGCTTGCGAACTTTCCTGTTCGTTGGCGGGGGATTTTTCGTTGGTTTGTTCGTGGTTGATTAACTTGGATTCTTCACTAGCCATGCAGACTCCTGTAACATCCCGGAAATTCACCACCCTAAGTTCGTATTCACTTATTCACTCGTCATAGGCCATTGACCAGTCTGACAAGTAAAGGACAGTGCTTAGGTGGCCCTTGCTTCGTTGACCTTGGCGATTTTATCGGGGTTGAAGCTTGCGAGGAGTGCGAGCCGTTTAGATTTGGAAAAGGAGGTTTTATTTGTTTCGATTTCCGCCGCGCCCGTAGTCACCCGCTTGGTCCGACAATCACCAGTCGCTTACCGGGTAGGCTCGAAATGTACACGTCAGAATAAGCACGTGTCAAGGTGCTGACCGTGTCTATCGCCCGCGCCTAAGTCCTTTGCGCTAAACTTTTTTCAAAAGGTTCCGCTTATCAGCGACTGATGGCCGAGACAACATCCGAGCCGCGTGGCACCACATAAACGCCCGCCGAGTGAGAACCAACAAAAAGCGTATTTGGATCACGCGAGTCGAAAGCAAGAGCCCAAATCCGCTGGCTCGGCAACCGATTCTCTTTCGGATCGATGCGCGCCCAGGTTTGTCCGCCATTGACCGTGCGGTATACGCCACCTCCGATTTCGCCGGTTTGATAAGCGTTACCGACGAATACTTCATCGCCGTTGCGGGGATTGATCAAGACGCTTGTGAAATCGCCGAAGGGAAGATTCCCACCACGACGACTCCAGTTAATGCCGCCGTCATGCGAGAGATAGAAAGACTGTTTCGTACCCACATAAATGTAATTGGGGCGTTGTAAATCCTGAGCGATGGTATTTACAGGAGCGTCAGTCGGGATGCCGGAGACCTGCTGCCAGGATTTTCCGCCATCGTGAGAAATCAAGACGCCCGATGATGCGGTGCCGACCAAAATCGTTTCCGGATGCTGTGGCTCGGTTGCAACACAACTGGTGCGCGAATCCAAATTGTCGCCGTAAGAGAGTTTTTGCCAGCCAAGGGTCGGATCGACGCTGCGATATAACCCCTGATTAGTCGCGGCCAACAATACCGGCTGTTGCGTATTTACATCAATTGTCTGCACCAGCTCGTTGACGGCATCAGAAAGTACAACCAACTCCTCGTCGCCAGCGTCGCTGCCAATTCCTTTGGCGATGCCGAGAGAGCGAAGCGTAACGTCGTCAAGCCTGCCTGTCATCGGCAGATGGCGATCAGCCTGATATTTTTTAAGCGCACTCAGCGTCTGCGATCCCGCACGTCCATCGGCAGCGCCAACATTGTAACCGGCAGCGTTCAGTGCCTGTTGCGCCTGGCGCACAGTATCGCTTTGTTTCGCTGCTGTTTTGTCTGCAGCTGGAGGCGCTGAAGTTTTCTTCTTACTGCCGCGCTTTGTCGGCGTAGCTGCCGGTTTATTTGCAGTCCAGACCGGAGCCCAGGAAGCACCACGATCAAGCGAGAGATAAACGCCCAGGTTGGTACCGAGATAAATCAAATTGGGATCGCGCACGTCCTGAAGAATCGAGTAGGTGATGAGTCGCAGCGGCATGTTGCGCATTGATGGACGCCACGTTTCGCCATTGTCGGCACTCAGGAAAAGAAATCCGCCACCGGTGGTGGTATTGATTGTCGAGGCATAAATTCGATTCGGCATTTCGCGGTCGGCAAGTATGACGTTGGCGAACCTGCCGCTATAGCCCCCATTGGTGGGCATGAAATTCTTCCCGCCGTCATTAGAAACCATCACGCCGTAGTTGTTGGTACCGATATATATGACTTGTGGACGTGATGGGTGAACAGCGATCGAATTGATCTCCAGCTGCCGCGAAGTAGTAACCATCCACGATCCATCGGCGCCGCCACGGTCTGAGCGCCAGAAGCCTTCAGTGGTGCCGGCAAAGACGAGGCCGGCAACCGATGGATGTTGGACAATAGCGCGGGTTCTCCTTGATTGAGAGGGAATGCCCTGCACTTTCTTCCATAGATCTCCCGCGTTCTTGGTTTCATAGATTCCGCTACACGCGGAGGCAATTATGTGATTCGGATCGCGTGGGTCGATATCAATCGCGAAGATATCTGAGTCGTCAATGATTCCGTTTTTTATGTTCTTCCAACTTTGCCCGCCATCGGTAGATTTGTAGGGCAAATACCAGGTCCCGGCATAGATCGTTTTGCTGGTCCGTGGATCAATTGCGAGCGACTCCACGTGCACCAGACCTGGCGTGTTCGAGGTCGGCAACTGCGTCCACGTATCGCCCGAATTATCGGAGCGGAAAATACCGTTGAAAGTACCGGCAATCAAAACGTTCGGATCCGAGTCCGCTTGCGTCAGCGAGTGCAAGGCCTCGTTTTTTAGTTCGGGGCTTTCACGCCACTTTAATCCGCCGTCGACCGACTTGAAAAAGCCGCCGGACTCTTTGTGTCGATGGGCTGCGACATAAAGGGTCTTGGAATCTCGCGGGTCAACAATAATGTGATCGACAAAAAGTTTTGGTTTGTTGAAATTGCAAAGCAGTTCCCAGGACTTGCCTGCGTCAGCCGACGTATAAATCTGCGCATCCAGGGTCCCCAGGTAAAACCGATCCGGATTATTCGGATCGACTACCAAACTACGCACATCGCCTCCGGGAGGGCCGTTCGCACGCCAGTCGCTCGAATACTTACCGGGGTCGGCAAGGTTTTCGGGAGTGGGATCGTCCGCATACCCCTGCGCGATGAAACGGAGCGGAATAAGAAGTAACAGCAGGACGAGAACAGTCAGCTTTGGCAATCTGGTTTTCATATTTCTCAAATAGTTCTCCTGTAAAGGCCGTCGGAGTCGCATCCTTACAATTTTAATACAATTTTCCACATTTGTATCCCGTAACTTTATGCCGACCAGATAAGACGCCAGGGCGGTTGTGTGAGTTGCAACCGTCTTTATTCAAAAAAAGCGAAGCGGGCGATGCTTCGCTTGGAAACACCGCCCGCTACGGAAGGTTCGCATCGCGCGTTATGGCGACGCGAGTGTGATTAGTTATTCGTCACGGCGGCCACGACGTGCGCGACGGCGCGGCGCGGCTTTCTTA
>DATGYM010000043.1:0-8946 GCA_035297925.1 Pyrinomonadaceae bacterium
TTCCATTTATCTGTATCGCGAACACGAGTGATTTGGGGCTTCTACTACCGCAAACTTCGCCAGCCTCAACTGCGAAATCTTTGCAGTGCCTCTTCATAAACCTGCCAGGTAAGTCGCGCTGTCGTCTCCCATGAGAACTCCGCCGCGCGCTGCCGGCCGGCGAGCGACAATTCGCGTCGCTTAGTTTCGCTTCCCAACAATGCGAGAATGTTCCGGGTGAGATCGTCTGCGCTTTTTGGATCGAAAAGCAGGGCGGCGCCCCCGGTGGTCTCCTCCAGTGCCGGGATCCGGCTCGTGATAACCGGCGCCCCACAGGCCATGGCTTCCAGCGGCGGCAATCCGAAGCCTTCGTACATCGAAGGATATATAAAGCCGCGACAAGCGGAGTAGAGCGCGCGCAAATCCTCATCATGAAGATACTCAGTAAGCACAATCCGATTGCGGACCGGCGACTTCTCAATGGTTTCAAGCAGCGGACCAGTCAACCACCCGCGGCCGCCGGCTATGACCAGTTGTTCATTGGCTGGGCAAGCGCGGACCGCTTCCGCAAACGCCGTCACCAGCAACGATAAATTTTTGCGCGGCTCAAGCGTGCCGACGGTTAGTAAAAACTCGTCAGCGATACCAAGCCGCAGGCGCGCGTCTCGAGTAGCAGGAATTGGCAGCGGACGAAAACAGGCTCGCGCCGCTTCTGGGATGGCAAAAACTTTTTCACTCTTTAAGCCTAAAATCTCGCACACTTCGCGACGCACGCTTTCGGTGGGGGTGACTACAGCGTCCGCAACGCGTGCCATAAGTGGCAGGCGGCGCCGGGCTCGATTCACGCGGCGCTTTTCGTGAGTTTGCGGATAGAGAAAATGCGATAAATCATGAACGGTCAAAACCGTCGCACACCGTCGCCGTAAAGGCACATCGAAATTTGTACCATGGAACAGATCGAGCTTGCTGTTGCGCACGTAACGCGGTAGTCCCGTTGACCACCAATGCCTTCCCAGTGGACCGACAGTCACGCGTTTAAGGATCAAATTCGCCGGCAGACTTCCGGACTCATCCTCGCTGAGCTTCACCGGCAGGTAGGTAGACGGGTAAACCAATTCAAATCGAGTTGAAGGCTGACTTCTGGCCAGCGCTCCGGCGATTTCATAGGTGTAGTGACCCACCCCGGTTCTGGCAGCAGTCAATGGAAGACCATCAAGTGCGATATGCATTCAGGTATTTCATCCGGCTGTCGAGCAACCCCACGCGCCAATTTGTACCTCTTAGCCGCCGGGATAAGACGACGATCTGTTGAGCGTTTGAGTTTAGGGCTCTTAATTGACGCCGCTTAGCGGCAAGAGTTAAACTTTACGCCTTGTCGGTGCGTCTAAAAACGTATTAGATGAGCCCCTCAATCGAGGCTTTCCTTCAGAAGACCTACGTTGCGCCAGGAGCATTTAAGATGAAATTTGCCGTCGCCTTAGTGATTACAGCATTCGCTGCCTTGACCGTTTGGGGACAAGCACCGCAATTACACATAGTAACTGAAATTCCCAATCTGCCCTCTGAACTCTATTACGGCAACATCAAAGTAAAGCCACTGCGCCTGCGACCCGGAACCAATACGCCAATTACCATCAATGATTCCGACTTCTTCGTCAACCAGCAATATGTAGATTTCCTGAACCGGTTTCCGGACCAGAGCGGTTTCGATTTTTGGGTGAACCAAATTGTCTCCTGCAATGGCGACGCTACCTGCATCGCCGGCCAGCGTGATAACACCTCGGGCGCTTTCTTCCTTTCAATTGAATTTCAGGAGACAGGTTACCTGGTCGAACGAATGTATAAAGTGGCCTACGGCGACAGCACCGGTACTTCAACCTTTGGCGGTGTGCACACGCTGTCGGTGCCCATTATTCGGCGCAGCGAGTTTCTCCCCGATACGCTGCAGATGTCTAATGGAGTAGTTGTCGGCCAGAACGGCTGGCAGGCAGTATTAGAGAACAACAAGGTCGCTTTCGCCAATGATTTTGTATCACGCAGCCGCTTCACGAGCGCCTACCCGGGATCCATGTTGCCAGAAGCTTTTGTGGACGCCTTAAATGCAAACGCGGGAAACCCACTATCATCCTCTGAACGTCAATCATTGGTTAATCAGCTGACTACGAACCCTTTGGCGCGGGCGCAGGTGGTTCGCGCAGTCGCCGAAGATTCTGACCTGGTGAGTGCCGAGAAGAACAAGGCTTTCGTGCTGATGCAATACCTTGGCTACCTGCGTCGCGATCCCAACACTGGTCAGGATACGGACTATACGGGTTATGATTTCTGGCTACAGAAATTGAACAACCACGGCGGCGACTTTCACGCCGCGCAAATGGTCAGGTCATTTATTGTTTCGGGTGAGTATCTCGATCGTTTCTAAAATAGCTACTCGGCTTACTGATCAGAAGGGCTGGATTCCAGTTGAATCCAGCCTTTTGTGATCTCAGCAAAATCATTTTTCTTACTCCAGACACTATGCGAGCTGAGAAAAAAATTCCCCGTCCGCATCGCATTGGAAAGTGAAGAAGGGTGAAAGTTAAGGTCCGAAGCGATGGCGGTATTCGCTTGAGACAAGGAAAGCCTTAACCATCTCAGCGTTGATGAAGTTTCCGTTGAATTGGTTCAGCTTATTCAACCAGAAGTTATAACCGTCAAAGTTCAACGTAGGCTCGGGTGGATCAAATGGATTCCTTCTGAGATAGCCGAAGTATTGCATCAGCACAAATGCTTTGTTGAATTCCTGCTGCTTCAATGTCGCGTTCTCGGCAACCTGCCGAACCGCACGTGCTCGCGCCCCCGTATCGGTCGTGTTTGTTGCCGGGCCAAACTCGGCAATGACAGATTCTCGCTCAGTGGCTGACGGTGTTACCCCTGCATTTTGGTAAAGCTTATCCACAAATTGCGCCGGCGTCATCGTCGTCGGGAACGCGCTGGTGAATCGTAAGCGCAAAACGAATTCGGCGGCGAACGCCTGCTTGTTCGCCTCCAATTGTTGCTCCCAATTCGTCTGACCAACCACTATGCCCTTGCCAATCTGTTGTGTGTCTGCAAGGAACTCGTTGTACCTCACGGGAACAGGAATGCCGACCGGGTTGAAGGCGACTTTATACAGGCGATAAACAAGGTAGCCGGTTTCCTGAAATTCTATCGACAGGAAAAACGCCGCCGACACGTTGATGCGCCTGATCTCGATGCACTGTGCGTCGTTCCCGCACGATGTAATTTGGTTCGTCCAGAAGCCGAAACCAGGACCGTCGGGTTCGCGGTTGAGAAAATCAATGTAGTGTTGTCGCACAAAAAACTGCGCGTCGCTGTTATCCAGAGGATTCATTCCACTGCCTGCGTCGTTGTCTGTGATGGTAAGAGTCGCCGTCGTTGGCGAGCCCAGGCCTACACCGTTACCGGTAAGATTGCTGATCGTAACTGTGAATCCCTCACTGCCCTCCGCGTAAACATCGTCAACCACGAGTACCGAGACTGTTTTGGAAGTTTCTCCGGCGGCAAAAGTCAACGTTCCGCCGGCCGTTTCATAATCACAACGCTCTGAGGCGAAGACGGAAACGAGATTACAACTGTTCGCGCCCGAGCTGTCGCTGGTTGCGTACATTATTGTGGCCGTTTCGGTTGTCGTCCCCGTGCGTGTCACTGTGAAGCTGATGCTGCCGCCGCTTTCCCCGCCGCTATAAGTGGCCGCGCTTAGCTGAATCTGCGACGGCGGTGCCTCTACAAACTGCCAGTCAGGAAACCAATCAAGCGAGGAGTTGTTTGTAATTTTCGTTTGATTGCTGCCGCCGGCATTCATGGTATAGAGCTCAACGCCCGATTCGTCGGCGATCGTGCCGCGCGCGAAGACAATCTTCGTTCCGTCAGGCGACCAGGAAGGAAAACCGTCAGTAACTGAGTTACTGGTCAATTGAGTAGGATTGCTGCCGTTGGCGTTCATAACGTAAATCTCAATGCCGTTGGGACTCAGCGCATCACCGCTGGCAAAAAGAATTTTAGTGCCATCGGGGGAATATGACGGCTGGCCATCCACAATGCTGTTGTTCGTGAGCCGCGTTCGATTGCCGCCGGCGGAGTCCATCACGTAGATTTCAAAACTGTTCGGATCAAACACGCTGCTGCCACCGCTCATGAACACGATCTTCGACCCGTCAGGCGACCAGGAGGGTACGCCATCAATGACAGTATCGTTCGTCAGGCGCACTTGATTGGTGCCATCCGCATTCATCACAAAAATTTCAAACGTGCTGGGGTTGCGCAAATCGCCGCGGACGAATGCGATCTTCGAGCCGTCAGGCGACCACGCCGGAAACCCGTCGCCTGCCAGGTTGTTGGTAATTCGCGTGGGGACGCCCCCGCCGCTCGGCATTGTGTAAATTTCGAAGTTGCCGTCTCGATCGGTCATGAAGGCTATTTTGCTTCCATCAGGCGAGAAGGTAGGTTGATCGTCATAGGCGAGGCTGTTTGTCAGTCGAATCTCGTCGCTGCCGTCCTCATTCGTCGAATAGAGATCATGATTGCCGCCGTCACGTACGCTGCCAAAAACGATCCTTGGCGTGGTGGCGGTTTTACGTTCACCCGCCCTGGCCCGCTGGAGTTCACCGATTGAGCGAAATCCGGTACCAACACCTGGCGCCGCGATTGTTTTTTCCCTGGAAGGCAACACGCGAGCGATCGTGCTGGAGTTAGAGCCAACAAAGGCAATGACACCTAAACCCAGGACGACAAGAACTACAGCTCGCGGCAGACATAGTCTCTTGTGAAGAAACACTGTCGAAGCAACCTTTCGGAGGGAACGTGGGAGAAGCTTAAAAATACCACGGCCTGGAGAGAACTGCGAATTTCATCGAGCGCCGGGTAAGGGTCTTAGTTTGGGATTTGAAAATTCCCTCCGCGCTCAGCATCTTCGTGGCTAGTCCATTTCGGCCCGGCGATTCACCGCAGAGAGGCGCAAAGGTCGCCGAGACTACGCAGAGAGAAACCGCGCTTAAATCCGAAAGTTGGCAACGATGCGCTTTAGTCTGGGCTGAAGCTCATGGTCCAAATCTCTGTTGGTATTCGCCGGAAACAAGAAACGACTTTACCATATCAGCGTTGACGAAGTTGCCATTGAATTGGTTCAGTTTCCCAAGCCAAAAGTTGTAGCCCGTGTAGTCCAACGTTAACTCAGGAGAATCGGCCGGGTTTCTTCTGAGGTAACCAAGGTACTGCATCAAGACAAACGCTCGGTTGGACTGCCGGCTGCTGAATAAGCCATTCTCCGACACAACCCGCAACACATGCGCGCGCAACCCGGGTGAGGCGGGATTTGTCGACAACAGTGCCACCAGGTCATTGCGTTCGGAAGGAGTAAGCGCTCCCCCTGAAACTGATGCGCCAGGATCAAATGTGTTCGCATTGAGCTTATCGACAAACTGCAAGGCGGACATCGAAGTGGGAAAGGCGGATGCAGCCAGAAACTTAGGCCGCTGCACAAAATCCTGGAAGAACTTTTTCTTGTTGGTTTCGAGCTGGGCCTCTGCGCCGGGCTGACCGATCACCACACCTCGTCCAATCTCCTGAGTATCCGGGAAAAATTCTCGAAGTTTCAAGAACTCGTGCGAGTTAAACGATGCCTGATTCGCTCTGTACACAAGATAGCCGGTCTCCTGAAATTCGATCGAAAGGAAAAAGGCAGCGCTAACATTGATTTTCCGGATCTCGCGGCACGCCGCCGTTGTACATTCGTCAATCTGATTCTTCCAGAACGCCAGACCTGCCGCGTCGGCTTCGCGATTCAAAAAGTCGAGGTAATGCTGGCGCACGAAGAAGTCGCTATTGAAACTGGCTTCTTTAACCGGGTTGGACCCGTCGACAGCTTCGTTGCTATTAATAGTAACGACAGCCGTTGCCGGCGCACCGAGCGTGCAACCTGCTGGATTGCTCAGGCTTATGTTAAAGGTCTCCCCGCCTTCGCCTAAGCGGTCGTCCACTACAAAAACGGATATCGACTTCGAGATCTCATTGGGGGCGAAATGCAAGGTGCCTGCGGACATCAGATAGTCTGAGCGTTCGCTGGCTGTACCATCCGATGTAGCATAGTCTACCGAGGCTTCGGCCGTGGTAGTGCCGTTTCGTGTGACCACCACATCAACCCTGGTGGTTGCGTCCAGGGTTTCAGAGACATTTACGGTGTCAGCATTGAATTGCACGGTATTTGGCTGCACCACGGGCGCAAGAACCAGCGTCAGTCCAGTCACATTCCTAAATCCGGTAGCGCCTACCAATGTGCTCGCGCCCGTGGCTTTGTTGATTACGTAAAGATTGCCGGTATTACCGACGCTGCCGCCGTAGAGCTTGCCATCGGGACCGAACTCCAGACTGCCGCCGTTGAATCCGACCGATCCCACTACAGTAGCCACTCCCGTCAATAGATTCACCGTAACGAGATTGGAAAATTCGCCATTTGCGCCCCCCGTGATTCCATACATGACCTGGCTGGTATCGTCGTAAGCCAGACCGGCGATGGGATTGATAATACCGGTCGCACCAACAAGCACTGAGGCGCCGGTCGCCGGATCGAGAATTCGCAAGTCTGAAGGTCCGCCCGGGCCGGTGATCCTCGTGCCGTAGAGCGTCGCATTAGCCCATTCTAAGCCTGTGAATGATCCGCCGTCGGAGATTACAGGCCCCAGCGGCGCGCCCGTCGGGATATCAAATTCCTGTCCGGCGAATGCACCATCGGGAAATTGTGTGAAACCTCGTCGGGTGCTGTTATTGAATTCTATTTCCGTACTCCCCGTAGTTGGAAGAGTGCCCACCAATGTGCCCGCGCCTGTGCTCAAGTCGAGCGTGAACAGTTGGCCGCTCCTGCTGCCTCCATACAATTGAGTAACTACTGGTCCCGGCGTAGGAGTCGGGGTCGGCGTTGGCGGTGGTCCGTTGGAGGAACTGACCGAATCAAATTCGATCTGCCCCGGCCCGGTGAAGAACTCCGGTATGGTTTCCAAAAAGAAGATACGCACGGTGCGACCGGCGAAAGCTGAAATGTCGTGGTTATGTGTTAACCAACCAGTATCGTGATAGAAATCCACGATGTCGGTTGAGAAGGAATAGAGTGTTGCCAGCACCTCGTCCGTTGAGGGATCGCGAAGCTGGACCTGATAAGTTCTCGGTTTTGTCTGCCCGCAGCAGAAATTCCACTGGACGCGATCCCGCCAGGAAAGATTGAGTGAAGCGCCGTTTGGGATCGAGATGTCCTGGTACATTCGAAATTCCATCGGCCCGTCACCATCAAAACCATTCCAGGCATCATGAGTGCCGTGTGGCGGCGACGTGGGAAGGATCTCGTAGCCAAGAAAGCCGCCACTTCCTCCTAAGCTTACGGACCAGGGCTGAAAGGGAGTTCCAGACCCACCGGTCGCGACCGTAGAAACAGTCCATCCCGAAAAATTACCGGCCTCAAAACTTCCATTGACAATCAACTGATGGCCCAATTGCACTGAGAAGTCCCACGATTGTGACGCGTGATGTCCGCCGGTGTAGCTGATCGTCAAAGTGAACTCGACCTCAGGGTCCGGGGACATACCAGGGGCGAGTGAGAAGGAAAACGGCGTGCTGTTGAGGGCACTGCCACTCAACGCAGCTATGTTGGGATAGGCAGATGTGCCGTTCACGATTGTTACGCCGGCGGTTGAGCTGGTCAGCGTAGCGATTGCCGCCGTCGCGTCGAGCAGTCCCACGTTGTTAAGGGCGACCTTGAGCGTGCCACTCTCGCCGGGATCGATGAAGGTATCCGCGTTACAACAGGACTCAAGTTTGGTTACAGTAGACAACTCCAGAAACGCCTTGCCTGGTACTCCAAGCGACTGTAATGCCGGATAAGGCATAACGATGCCCGCTCCGGAATCGCGGTCAATTCCTGGCCCTTCAATATCGATCGCATTGGTTGTAAGCGCCGTTTTGATCTGCGCCGGTGTTAGGGCAGGATTAGCGGATTTTAATAGTGCAGCAATAGCTGCGGCGTGCGGCGCTGCCGCCGAAGTGCCATAGAACAGCGCGGGAAAGCCTCCGGCACCGGACACCGCGGCGCCATCGGCCGCGGTCACCAGTGGCTGTAGTGAAATCGACCCTCCAGTTGACGAGAAGTTGCCCGGCGTTATCGCCGAGCCGTCGCCCATGAAGAAAATCTGACGCGGTCCATCGGAGCTGAAAGTTTCGACCGTATCACTTGAGCTAAACGCCGCCGGGAAGGTGCATACAGCGCACACGGCAGCCACACCATAAGCACCGGAAGCCGCATTATGTCCGTGCGTCTCACCCTGGGTGCTGAAATTAAGCTCTCCGCGATTTGTGCTTAGATGAAGGAAGCGATTAGCGGCTCCGGTCTTTTGGAGAATCACTACCTTATAACCGTTGGGAGCAAAATTGAGTTGTTCATACGGATCCTGAGTGCCGTTCTGAACGTTGGTGGACGAATCTATTACATCTGTTCCAGCGGGAGAGAGAATGAAAATATCGTAGTCGTTGTTTGAACCGCCCAGTGGATCTGACCAGTGCAGGTTGACGAAGAACCCGTCTGCTGTGATTACGTCAAACTGGGAAATCGCCGCGCCCGGATCGAAATCATGGACCTTTCCACCCGGCACCGAGGCCAGCGTGCCCCCGTCTGCAAAATCGCCTTCCCAGGTTCCGGACGTGCCGTCGTCCAAATTTCCTGAGTTGGCAGCCGAGGAAAAGTACATGGCACCGGAAGCAACCACATCGTTGACTGCCTGAGTCGCTAGTCCGCCGTTGTGAGTTGAAACCACCGCCGGCGTCTGGCCGTCCTGAAACGCTGATTCTACAAAGTAACCGATATCATCGAGGATGACGTCGCATCCGGCGGCGCGCAAGTCGCGAATATTCTGCGCGAACGAAGCTAAGCCGTTTCCCGCCGTAGCAAAA
>DATGYM010000044.1:0-23881 GCA_035297925.1 Pyrinomonadaceae bacterium
TAACGAGGCGCGATTCAACTTTGGCGAGCGCCGCGCCACTTTTTCCTCGCAGAATAGAGAGGCAGTCGCTTTCAATATCACCGGTACGGCGTTTATCGGCCGCGAACTCTTTTCTCCGGTCATCCGCACTGAAACGCGTTATGAATGGACCGACAATTTAAGTGTTATTGCCGGAAACCACTCGTTCAAGTTTGGTGGAGACTTTGCATTCATCAGAATCCCTTCAGCAGTTTTCGAACTTAACTTTGCCGGACTCTATAACTTCGGCGAGTTCTCGGCGCGCACGCTCGCGCCAACGCTGCCAACCGCGCCAAACGGACAAGCGCCGCCAAACTTCACCCCCGTGCAGTCGTATGGATTGGGCATTCCCTCGGTTTACATCCAGGGCTTTGGCAATCCGGTAAGCAAAATCAGTAACCGGCCGCTGGCATTTTTTGCGCAGGACGCCTGGAAAATCCGTCCCAACCTGACGCTGAATTACGGTGTCCGTTACGACTATGAACTGACGCAGGCCGTCGCGCCCGAACCACAGTTTAGGGACCCACTTTCAGGCATCACTTTGTCTCAAGCCGATCTGCTCGCCGCGCAGGACGCGTTGAACGTGCAGCAGGGTTTTCCGCGTGACAAAAACAATTGGGCGCCTCGCCTGGCAGTCGCCTGGAACCCGGACAATAACGGCAAGACGGTTATTCGCGCGGCCTTTGGTCTCTTCTACGATCATCCGCTCCTGGCGATTGCATTCAACTCTGATATTGCCGACGCAGCACAGCAGCAACAGGCAACGCTCACGTTTAATAATCCGGCTCCGACGACATTTCTTAACGCCGCTCAGATCTTCCAGGGCACGGTAGTGGTCTGCAACTTCCCGGGCGCCATCCCCGGCGTTAACTGCACGCCAGGAGCTGCCTCAAGCGCGGAATACCAGTTTGGACGCCAGCGGTTTAATGACCAGACGTTCCCCGGATTCGGAACCATTTTTCCGTTCACGCTGTTTCCCGCGAAGAATTTTGAATATGCATACGCCAACCAGGGAAACTTTTCAGTTGAGCGCCAACTGACTAACGACATGTCTCTCTCGGCGAGTTACATATTCGTCGGCGCGCATCACCTGCCGCATCCACGCGACATTAACCTGATGCGCAGCGATTTGCTGATTGAGAATTTCCGTCGCTTCTTTAGCGTTGCACCGCCGGATCCGACATCCGCGCAGTTTTTCTCATTGCCGACAAGTAATTGCGCGCCGAGCGCGGCTTGCCCGCTTGGGTTCACGGTTGTGATTCCCGGTATTCTTGGCAGGAATGCGGCCGGCCAGGGCATCGTTTCTCCGATCGCTGCGAATTTCTTCCGCCCCAATGCGCCAAACTATTTCTTTGTCCGGGCACTGACCGGTCTTTCGCCGGCCACGTTTAATGCTCTGCTCGCGGCTAACAACACTCTGCGCACGCCCGGAGTGATTTCGCCTTTCGGTGATGTCAGCTCACAGCTTTCCGAAGGCAACTCGACTTATCACGCCTTGAACCTCGATTTAAAGCGGCGGTTCGCTAACAACTTCCAGTTTCTCGCGTCTTTAACCTGGGCCCATTCAATCGACGATTCTTCCGATTTGCAGACTCTGCTAAAGCCACAGAACAACCTCGATTTCCGCGCCGATCGCGCCGACTCGCTTTTCGATCAACGGCTGCGGTACGTCTTCAGCGCTATCGTCAGTTCGCCAACGGCGTGGCGTAATTCAGACGGACTGCATCGCTTCCTGGCAGACTTTACCATCGCTCCGATTCTCGAAGTGAGTTCCGGGCGGCCCTTCAATATCATCACCGGTGTCGACACTAACGGCGACCAGCAAAGCTCCAACGATCGACCCAGCGTCCTTTCCAACGGCACGCTCGTTTTGCCTCCGTTCTTCGCCAACGGCAGCTTGGGACGCAACATGGGCATTACCCATAAGTTTGCTTCGCTCGATCTGCGCGTTTCCCGGGCTGTTCGCTTCGGCGAGCGTGTCAGGTTGGATCTGATTGCCGAAGGCTTCAACATGTTCAATCGCTTCAACGAAGCCTCGGCGACGCCATTGTTCAGCGACGTCAATGCCTTCGCGCAACGAGCCGGCAACGGTCGCTATTACAGCCGTCCCACGGCTTCTTTTGACCCGCGACAGTTTCAGTTTGGCGTGAAATTGAACTTCTGAAAGTAAGCAGGACAGACATTCCTCTCTGTCCTGCCGTAATTTCATTGAGAAAGACAGGCAGGAATGCTTGTTCTACTCTGTACTACCAGGCGATCGGCTGCGAGGGCCGGTCGCTTTTCTTTTCGCCGCTTAGTTAGTAGTCTTTTCCGCAGCGGCCGTGGATGCGGCAAACTTAAAACGAGCTCCCGGCATCGGAAACATGTCTCGGAACGCTCAGTTTGCCTCGAATCTTTTTTCTCCCCGGAAGAATTATCTATGAATAATCGACCCTTTTACCGCGTCCTTTTGCTGGCGCTATCTCTGACCGTCCTGTGCGGAATCGTCGTAGCCCAATCAAGCCGTCCACGACGCGTAAAAGCGCAACCAACGGCACCCGCTGAAGAACCGCTGCTGAAACCCGAGCCGAAATCGAGTCCCACGGCCAGAAACAATTCCAACCGGCCTTTGATTGATGTCCAGCCGGTCAAGCCGGTAGTCAACACGGTCGGCGCCGGCGACACGACCCACGCGTATCAGTTGCTGCAACAAAAACAGTTTGCCGCCGCAGCAGCCGAAGCCAAACAGATTGCCGCCCAGTTTCCTAACGATTCCGAGGCCTGGAAAATTGCGGGCTTTGCGGAGTTGAGCCTCAAGCAATATGCGCCGGCGATCGAGGATTTGCAGAAGGCGCGCGACCTTCAGGAAGTTGCCAAGCGCAAAGATCCCAACACCGATGACGCTTTGGCGCAGGCCTATGTGCTGGCGGAAAAATTCGACCGCGCTTTGCCTTTGCTGGTCGCCGCGACCACACGCGCCGGAGCCCCAGCCGATCCCTCGATGCTTTATTTTCGCGGCCTCGCCGAATACAAGACCGGCAAACCTGCGGATGCGGAGAAAACATTCAACGCCGTCGTTAAGGCAAACCCCAAAGACACCTTATCCCTTTTTTACCTGGGCCAAATCGGGATCGCGAAAAACGATCTGGACGGCGCAATCGCCTCGCTTAATCGCGCCACCGTCAACGATCCGCGTTTTGCGACCGCCTGGACTTTGCTAACTTCCGCCTACCTCCGTCGGGCGGCCATGAATGTTGACGACCCAGCCAAGGCCTCGGCCGACTATCTGGGTGCAGTGCGTGCCGGCGAAGGGTTAATCAAGGTCAAAACAGACGCCGAGGCAGTCACACTTTTTGGCCAGGCGCTGATTGGCAGCGAGCAATATGCACGCGCGGCAGCGGCGCTCGAACGAGCCACGCTTGCTCCCGATGCCAAGGGAGTGACGTTCTATCTGCTGGGCATCGCGCAATCGCGCGCGAAAAATTTTCCCAAAGCGATCATCGCCCTGCAGACAGCCGCGCAAAAATCGCCGGAGGATGTGAACATTTATCGCGAGCTTGGTTATGCGTATGAGATTACCAAGCAATACGCAAAAGCTTTAAGTGCTTATGAAAAAGGATTGAGTCTGGCGCCGGGAGATTCTGATTTCAAAGAGGCGGCAGAACGCGTGCGCCCATTCGCAAAATGATCCGCATGTCGGGGAGGACCGGGAAATGAAGTTTACAGGAATACTATTTTTAACTGCCGTCATGACTGCAACTGTTTGCGCACAGCGCCCGCGTGCTATCGAGAAAAGCACGCCGACTAATGCAACGAAAGCGACGCCCGCCGCGGCCCCGCAAAGCATGAAAGCAAAATATGAAGGCGGGATTTTTGGTTACAACAGGACCATAGAGGGCACCCTGAGTTTCGATGACACGAACCAGCGTTTGCTGTTCAGCAAAGATCGGAAAGAACTATTTTTCATACCCTACAATGCGGTTAATTCTGCTTTTGCCGATACGCAAAAAAGGCGGCCCACCGCGGCTACCGTGGCGCAGAGCATTCCTTACTTTGGATTTCCACTTGGCCTCATAAAAACCAAGGTCCGCTACCTCACCTTGCAGTATGCGGATCCGGATTCGCGAGTTTCAGGTGTTACCAGTTTCCGGCTCGACAACAAAGATTTGGTTGAGTCAGTCGTTTATACGCTCGCTAACAAAGCAGGTCTGACACCGCGCGGCGAGATTTACGTTAGAAAGAAAGAGGATGCCGAGGCTAAGAAGGCGACTCCCTGATTTCGAAGGGAGGCTAAGATTCGAGGCGGGGCAGCGATTGGTGGCCCGCCTCTCTTCTTTGTTCTATTGGCTGCCCGCTTCCGTAAGCTGGTTGGTTTCAAATCTCACACGAGCTTGCGAGGGGTTAAGGTCACCTTCAGCGTTTGCTCACCCCGCTTGATGGTTAACTTGTAAGAAACCGGTCGCTCAAACATTTCATTGATTCTTGAGAGGGTAAACTCAGCGGCCGAGCGGCCATCAATCGCAGTGATGATGTCGCTTGTTTGCAGGCCCGCCTCGGACGCGGGAGAATTTTCGAGTACGGTTTTTATCCGGAAAGTGCGGTAATCGTTACCTTCGGCCCGAAGACTCAGCCCGCCTGAAGCCTGCTCAAATGGTTCGGCGAACGCAGAATTAGGCTCAAAAATTATTCGCTCGCGAGTGTAGTCGAGGAACAATCTGAACTTGCTGGCGATTTGGGCGCCTATGTTACCGGCAAGGTTGGGATCGGCAAACGCTCCAGCGGTGTCCTGGGAAAACATCGCTGTGAGATTATTAATTTTGAACTTGCCGATCTGCAGCGTGGCCACGCGTCCCGTTTGGCCGGTGATTTCTCCACCAGTGCCGGCGCCAAGTGCTTTGATGGTTTTCATGTTTGGACCAGGCAAATGGTGCGTAGCTACGAAAGGGCTGTAGAGGGCAAGCGCTGCACCCGATCCGATGTCCAGCACAAACCTCCCACGGATCGCTTCGCCGCCTATCGGCGTTACCTCCGCATCCATGATGGGATGGCCCGAGCCGTGCCCGATCAGGTTTACTTGCACCGGGACACTTTCTCCCGCACCGGAATACTTGAACTCACTCTTGTCATGGAACCTCAGGACTTTCGCCTGGTAATCTATTTCCACGACAAACTCCTTGATGAATTCGCTGCCGATTATTCCGTCAAAGTCCTGTCCCAGTCGCGATGCCAGCCTGCCTATCGGCAAAGCCAGGGTAACAGGTTGAGCAAAACCCGAGAGCCCAGGAACAGTAAACGTTGCCTCCTGCACAAATGCGCCAGTTGGAACTTCCGCCCCGCCGGCTCCTCCCATCCTGACTTCGCCCTGCAACTTCAAGCCAAACTCTTTGGCGCGATCCAGATTGATAATCGCGTACCTGTCGCCTGTATCCAGCAAAAACGAAAGCGGGCGCGAGTTGTTAACTTTGACTTTCAAGACGATATGCCTGTTCACCAACTCGAAGGGAATGGAAATAACCGGAGTAACGGATCTGGAGTCCGTCAATGTGGCCGTTTTTTGGTACGAGGTGTAGCCCCTGGCGTGAAATGTGGCTGCCGTTCCGGGAAGACCGATGATGGCAATTGCGAAAAACAAATACAGGGCGCTTCTATGCATAGTCTTATTCCTTCCGCTGGCTAATGCTGGTCGAAATCGTGAGGGAGCGACCGCTAGTGTATGAAGGATCTCGCCAGCTGGTATTGAATCAAGGCAACAAGATTTGCTGCGGATTAGCTTCGGCTGAACCGGGCCCTGTATCTGGACGGCGTCAAGCCGGTGTGACTTTTGAATACTCTGCAAAAGTGGGCCTGGTCAGCAAAGCCGGCTTCCAAAGCAATGCTTGCGAGCGGATGAATACTACTTACCAGCCGGCGAGAAGCGTGCTCCACACGCAGACGCCGCTGATATTCGCCCATCGAGCAGCGATAATGTTTGCGAAACGTGCGGGCGAGGTGGACCGGATGCACTCCAGCTTGCCCGGCAAGTTCACTGAGTGTGATTGTTTCCAGGAAACGATCCTGCATGATGTCTCTGACCAGCCGCAGCCAGGTCGGTAGCGGCTTATCCTCATTTTTCCCGGCCCGAGAGAACGCCGCGAGTATTTCGAGGCCCAGGCCTTCAACGGAGAGCGGCGAGATGTTGTCTTCGTGACGAAATTCTGCGTAGAGCCGCGCGGCCAAATACGTAACCTCGCCGTGATCGGCGACAAACGCCGGCCAGCCTGCAATGCCTGCGATTGAGAGTCGTTCATGCCAGCCAGACGTAAGCTCAACCAGAAAACAGCGTCCACCGCGGTCGTGAAAAGTATTGCCGTGGATCTCACCGGAAGGAGTAAAAGTCACGCTGTTCATTCGGCACTCGCGGCGATTGCGCCCGGAGAACTCTGTGAGACTTCCTTCGAGAACCAGATAGAAGGAAGTTAGATCGTGTGCGTGGCGCGGGACTTTAAATCCGGGTGGGTGGCAGGTTTCCGTCGCCAACAGTCCCGCGATCTCTTGTTTGCTTAGATGATATTGAGATAAACCGCCCGATCCAATGTCGTCGTAAATCCGCGCTCGAAGCGCATTGCTGTCTACCGTCATGATCAACTCTCTGTCTGCATGGATAGTTGGCGAATGGGAAGCCTGAAGATTTAACGCCGGAAGTATAGGTTTCGTTTCAAAAATAACGGCTTTGAGGGCGCCGGACAAAGCCATTCTTAGGAGCGGATTGAGTCGGCCGCCTGTCGGATCAGAACAGAATAGATTGCTCAGTTTGAAGCCTGGTGAGACTTCCGGATTCTCTTACTTCGAGCCAATCCGGCTGGATTAATTCGCCGCACTATTCGCGGCGGTGATGAACTTTATTATTTCGTCAACGACTCGTTCGGGCTTTTCCTCCTGTGGCAGGTGGCCGCAATTTTCGAGAATCACCAGCTTTGAGTTTTTTATAAGCGAGTTCATTTTGCGCCCTGCCTCAAGCGGGTTCAGCTCATCCTGTGCGCCCCAAAGAATTAATGTCCGCACATTTATCGCGTTCAACTGTGCTTCGACGGGAAATTCACCCGCTTGCGTTCGGGCGCGCAAGGCTGCCAATTGTCCACCGCGCGTTTGCAGAGGACGATAGTACGCGGTTACACGATCCTGCGTAACTCTGGTCTTGTCATAAAAGCTTTTCTCCAGACCCGCGCGGACTAGTTTGTCGGATCGCAGTGCGACCGCAGTCAAAATGCGGCCGACAACCGGAATCAACAGATACCCGGGCGCGAGTGAGCCGGTACCTGCCACTGTGACGCCGGCACTATCTATAAGAATGAGTCCTGCCACATGCTGCGGATTTGCAACGGCTACGTTGAGTGCCACTTCGCCGCCCATCGAACTCGCGCAAAGCCATGCCTTTTCAATGTTCAACTTTTCGAGCAGATGCGCGATTAACACGGCCTGCGCGCGCCGAGTATAGTCGCCATCGGGTTTTGCGGAAAACCCGAAACCTTTAAGGTCAACCGCAACCACGCGGAACTTTTTTGACAGTGGCTCGAAGACATCCTTCCAGGAATAGGTTGACGAGGTGTAACCATGAAGCAACACGAGTGGTGTGCCGTTTCCCTTTTCCTGATAGTGAAGGCGCACACCATCGATCTCGACGAAATGACTGCTGTCAGCGAAAGGGACGTTGGCGCGCGCTTCGTCAAAAGAGATATCGGCGGGATGCGCAAACCAGAAGATTGTTAACGTAAGGACGGCGATCCCGATTACTAACACCACTAACTTGAGAAACTGTTTCATGGCTTTTGTCGTTTGAGATTCGAAAGTTCAATCTTGCGATGCAAAGCAGAATGCCATTTCAAAATTGTCTTTTTCAGACCATCATATCTTCTTTGTAGGGGCAAGGCATGCCGTGCCCCTGCGTGAATCAATTCAGAACTGAGAGCGGTAGCAACCCGGTCAGTCTGTAGAGTTGCTATTCGCTAAGAAGATTCTTCGTTTCAGTCTCGCGCATCGCTTCTTCCAACTCTTTCTGTTTGATGCCGGCGGCTCCGTGATACCTGATGAACTCCGGTAGCAGCAGTGAAATGATCGCCGTGCCCGCTACGCACAAAATTCCGCCGGACACGATTGAAGTACGCACACTGAAGAGCGTGGCAACAACTCCCGCCTCCGCGTCCCCCAGTTTCGGTCCGGAGGTGTAGCTGATCATTTCCAGTCCGGCAAGACGTCCACGCAGGTAGTGAGGAATTGTCTGGCTCCAGATCGTCATGCGAAAAACAGCGCTGATCATGTCGAAACCGCCGGCCAGTGCGAGACAGAATAACGCCAGGTACAGATTTTGAGCGAGGCCGAAAAAGATCATAGCCACGCCCCAAAGCGCGGCGGCAACGGCAACAAAGAGTCCATGACGATTTGCCTTTTTTGCCCAGCCTGAAGTGAGCGTGGCCACCAGTGCGCCCACCGAAGGCGCAGCATAGAAGAAGCCAACGGTTGCGGCCCCGAAGTTTGCCGCCATTGCCGGGAAAAGAGCAGTGGGCATACCGAAGAACATGGCGTTCATGTCGATTAGGTAAGTGCCGAGAATGTCCTTGCGTCTCCAGGCGTAATGCAAGCCTTCCATCACAGACTTTAAGGTTGGCCTTTCTTCAATTTGAGCGGGGGCTGGAACTGCGCGAATCAGAAAGACAGCGGTGAGAGAGGCAGCGAAAGTCACCAAATCAATTGAATACGCGGTGCCGGCGCCATATTTCGCTGAGATGATTCCCGCCAGCGAGGGACCCAAAATCGTGGTTATATTCCAGCGCAACGAATTCAAAGCACTCACTGACGACATCAGCTCCAGCGGCACTATCTTTTGCAGCATCGATTCAAACGAAGGTCGCTGCAAGGCCGCGAGTCCCGCATGGAGAGCGGCGCAAACAAAAAGCAGCCACACTTGCGGAGCGGGCAATAGGGCGTTGAAAACGAGTAAGGCCGTCACCAGCGTTTGGCCGATCTCTGTCAAGCGCAACATTCTTCGCTTGTCGATAAAGTCGGCGTAAGCTCCACCCACAAACGCCATGAATAGAATTGCGACAAATTCGCAGGCGCTGAGCAGCCCAACGAGGAGCGTTGACTTTGTTAAGTGGTAAACCTGGACGGGCACGACTACAAAACTCATTGCCGTACCGAAAGCGGAAACCAGTTGACCGAAAAACAGCAGGCGATAGTCGCGCGAGATTCGTAAAGGCGAGATGTCGAGAAACATTTATACGCTTAGAGCTGTTCCGAACCTCACGGCGTTCCCCGGACTTTTCATTCGTACACTTCAGGCAATCGTCGCGTACTGTGAGAAGTGCGCTAACAGTTTTGCGGCTTACCTGGTGAGACGGTAAATCAAAACTGCGGCGCGTTTGATCTGTCGGGGAAGAGTGTCAAGATCCGCATACTCGCCGCGCGCGTGGGCGCCACCTCCCGTTGCGCCTAAACCGTCAAGACCCGGAATCAAATGTGTGACATAAGAGACGTCGCCGGCGCCCCGTTCGCCCGGATCCAGCGCAACGATTTTTTCGAATCCCAGATCGCGGCTGACTGCATCCAGTTGTTGTAGCAATTCATAATTACCTTCCCTGGGCGACATCGCGGGAATGCCATCAGCAAAAGTAATTTTCGCCATGGCCCCCGGCAGGCTTTTAGCTACGATATCGCGCATCTTCGCGCGCGCGGCTTCCTTCTGTTGCTCGCTGATGAAACGTAGATCGCCTCGAACTACTACCTTCGCGGGCACGACATTGGTTTTTCCTCTGGTTGTCAAAGTCTGATCTTTAACCTCTACTTCGGTGCCGCCCGAGATTACGGAAGGATTGAAGCTCAGATATTTTTCGCCCCGCAGCGTTTCGTAAAACTGATTGAGGATGCGTGCGGCTTCGAAAATAGCTCCGCTTCCCATGTTTTTGAAGATTTGTGACGAGTGTCCGGTTCTGGCAGTAACCTCGAGCGTCCAATCACTGGATCCGCGACGCGCTACGGTCGCAATATTACTCCCGCCGTTTTCAAAACTAAGCACAACGTCGCTCCGTTTTGCGGCCGTGACCATGTCGCCCCGACTTACCTCCGCCGGGTCACCTGAATCTTCCTCATCACCGGTGAGCAACACAATGATTCGCGCATCGTTAAGTGTTCCGGTATCGCGCAAAGCCTTCAACGCGAAAAACAGGACTACATCGCCGGCTTTCATGTCTGACGAGCCGGTACCGAATGCTCTGTTACCCTGGCGCCGGAATTTCTCGCCGCTCAAAACAGTATCAAGGTGACCGAGTAGCAAAACGCGCTTGCCTTTCGTACCCTGCTTTTCCGCGAGCAGATGGCCGGCGCGTTTCATCTCGGCCGGCATGTCGATCCATCTCGCCGTGAAGCCGAGCGACTCAAACCCTGTTTTGAATACCGCACCAACCTGCCTGACGCCGGCCAGATTTTCGGTTGGGCTTTCAATGTTCACCGTTTTTTCCAGCAGTGTCACAGCATCGCTGGTGTGTGCGTCGATATAATCGACGAGTTTCTGTTCGTCGGCTGAAATCCTCTGTGCGTTCGCAACCGTGCCCGTCAGTAGAAGAAACAGGAGAGCGGTGACGATACCGGCAAGCCGTTGCTTCGGGGTTGGCTGCCTGCATTGCGTGCTGTTTGTAGTAAGTACTTTCACGTTGGTCCTTTGAACTGGAATTTGCACCGCAAATAAATGGTACCCTTATTGCGGAGTCTCGAGTCGATAGGTTACTGAGGGCGGTGATTTGAATTATCCATGTCCGACACTATCAGCCAGCGCCCCTCGCCGGACTTTCGCAAGGTCAGCGTAAACTTGCCGGTGTCTGGTTTGCCTGGGTCGGAGCTGAAGCCGCCGATGATGTACCCAACATCTCCGTTTGTTGCATAAGCAAATGCGCGCAGCGAGAGTGGTGCACCCGGATGTGTATAAAGCCGCTGGATGGCCGCTCTGCCTTTCACGGGAGTCTCTCCAGACGGGAGCACTAATCCGTCTTCAGTGAACAGGCTTGCCAAGGCAGCCGCGTCGCCTGCCTTCCACGCCGCTTCATAGTCGGCCAGCACTCGAGCCAGGTCTGGTGGCAGCGCAACTGGAGTCGGCCCGGCTGCTGCCGCAGCAACTTCTTTTAGAGCCTCCTCGCGCGGCATCCGAGTGGATTGCCAGTTCACCACCTGCCACCTGCCGTTGCGTTTCACAAACGTTCCGCTGTTCAGGTAGTTCATCACTTCCGTCCAGCCGTTTTTCGCAGTGGTGCCAACCAGGCGAAATGCGACGACTGCCGTGTTGCCGTATTGCTGAACGCGAATATCTTCCGCGCTAAAGACTGTGGTGGGGTCTCCGGGCTTAGCCGCCGGCGCTGAGCGGACGTCGCGCATGATTTCCGCCTTGCCGCGCCGCTTTCCTGCTGAGCCGGTATAGATCACGTCGTCAGCCCAGAAGCGATCGTGCACTGCCGCATCATTGCGTGAAGCGCCGGCAAGAAAATCTTTCAGCAACTGCGTGAGCTCGGCTGCGTCCGGCGGTGTTTGGGCGCTTGCTACAGTCGTCAGCATCAGGGTCGCAAAAATTGAGGCAAAAATTCGCTTCATTCGTCAACCTCCTTCTGAGGCATGCATCGTAAACGAGTTTCGAGTGAAGCGGGTTATTTCTGTCTCTCAAAAAACTCTTTCGCAGCCGCTTCAGTATCTTCCCTGCTCATCTCTTTCAGTTGTTGGTTGATGCCCCATTCATGGCCGAAAGGATCGCGAATCTTTCCGTAGCGCGCACCCCAGAACATGTCAGCGACCGGCATCAGCACGCGGGCACCGCGCAAGACCGCACGTTCAACGAGCGCGTCAGCATCGTCCACCATGATCGTGATCCGAATGCAGGTGCCGCCGAGTGTCTGCGGCATTTTGCAGGTGCCGCCTTCGGCTTCTGAGAATTCATCGCTGAGGAAAAGCTTGTGGTCATCGAGAATGATCTCGCCGTGCATAAGCCGCTTGCCATCGGGAGCCATCATGTTATCGCCTGCTTCGGCGCCAAATACTTCCTGGTAGAACTTGAGCGCTGCGACGCCGTCAGCAACGATTAAGTGAGGAATAAACTGGTCATCTCGGTGCATGTCGCTCCTCCTGTTACTCCGAAATTTATCTTTGGATTCCGAGTGGTCTACTGCAAGCAAAAATGTAGACCGTGTGTGAAGCAGGTCCGCGAACCCCATTCAAACCGACGGCTACACATCGAATGGATCTTTGTCTGTCAGAAAAGCCAGCAAATCCTGACGGTTGGGACGCGTCGCGAGCCACGTGCGCACGCGCGCGATCTCGGTATAATCAGCGGCGCCGAATCTCGAGATATAGATATGCTCCAGGCGTTTCTTGCGCGCTTCTTTTTCCGCGGCATCCTGCCAGAATGAAGTGACCATTGAATTCAGATCATCGTGAAGGTTGCGCTCCTTCAATGCCTCCCACTCATTCCTGTCAAGCCAGACTCCTTTGCAACCTTCGCAATGATCGATGGTAAAACTGTAACCATGCCCCACCAGATACTTGACCAGACGAAAGCGACATTCAGGGCAGTCGAGATAGTTGCCGGGCTCAGCGAGTGACAATCCGCCGGCCTGGCCCGAGCGCTCCGGCAGATTTGGCCCATGTTGCTCCAGCCACTTGAAATACTCCGTCCCTCGGACCCAGTTTCCGCGACACTGAGGACAGTGAAAAAATCTGAGCCCGGCCTCAAGTTCCGTGGGACTTAGCTCAGGCGACTTGCAGAGCGGACACTTCAGGACCACTCCTTCTTTTGTTTGAATGGGTTTGGTTTGCATAGCGGTAAATCGCGATCACTAGTTTGAGACTAATCTGATGACAGTTGTCACGTTATGGGCTACTTGTTGTGCTCAGGAACGAAGGATAACTCTGGGAGGGGGACGCAACAAGCGCCCAGGGAATCAAGCGAAATTACAGAACCCGGAGCGGCAGCGACGGGATCATACACTCAAACTGGGGCCGGACCCCGCTCATGAGTGTCAGCTTAGTGGCATCTGTGAGAGTTTCAGTTTTCGGTTTTGGTCGCGGAGTTTGCGTTTCACTTCTAGTGAACGGCCAAAGTTTAGCAAGAGCCCACATTCGGTATTGAGATAACGCTGCGCTCACTGCTTTCCAGAATCTTGTGAATTCCGTAAATCCTGTCTACATCTTAGAACCCTGATAAATCTCGGATCCTGCTGCGACGAACTCTTCGGCTTTCTCTTTCATCCCCAGACTCAACGCCGCCTCTTCATCGATCTTTTTTTGCGCGGCGTACTCGCGCACGTCCTGCGTAATCTTCATTGAGCAGAAGTGTGGGCCGCACATGGAACAAAAATGCGCGAGCTTCGCGCCTTCCTGCGGCAGGGTCTCGTCGTGGTATTCGCGAGCGACTTCCGGATCGAGCGAGAGGTTGAACTGATCTTCCCAGCGAAATTCAAAACGGGCCTTGGATAACGCGTTGTCGCGATACTGTGCCCCCGGATGCCCTTTGGCCAGATCGGCGGCATGCGCCGCGATTTTGTACGCAATAACTCCGTCTTTAACGTCTTTCTTGTTCGGCAGGCCGAGGTGTTCTTTGGGCGTGACGTAACAAAGCATCGCCGTGCCATACCAGCCAATCATAGCGGCGCCAATTGCGGAAGTAATGTGATCGTAGCCGGGCGCGATGTCGGTGGTCAGTGGGCCAAGTGTGTAGAACGGTGCTTCCTGACAGGTCTCAAGCTGCTTGTCCATGTTTTCTTTGATCAGATGCATTGGCACATGACCCGGCCCTTCGATCATCACCTGGCAATCATATTCCCAGGCGATCTTTGTCAGCTCGCCAAGCGTTTCCAGCTCGGCAAACTGCGCCTCGTCATTCGCATCTGCAATCGACCCGGGACGCAGACCGTCGCCAAGCGAGAATGAGACGTCATAGGCCGCCATGATCTCGCAGATGTCGCGAAAGCGTGTGTAGAGAAAACTCTCTTCGTGATGCGCCAGACACCACTTGGCCATGATGGAACCGCCGCGGCTAACGATACCGGTCGTCCGGCGTGCCGTTAATGGAATGTAAGGAAGCCGCACGCCCGCGTGGATGGTGAAATAGTCGACGCCCTGCTCAGCTTGTTCGATCAGCGTATCCCGAAAGATTTCCCAGGTTAAGTCTTCAGCCTTGCCGCCAACTTTTTCCAGCGCCTGATAAATCGGCACGGTGCCGATGGGCACCGGCGAGTTGCGTATGATCCACTCGCGGGTGGCATGAATGTTCTTTCCCGTTGAGAGATCCATTACGGTGTCTGAGCCGCACCTGATCGACCAGCGCATTTTCTCAACTTCATCGTCGATCGAAGACAGAACCGCTGAGTTGCCGATGTTGGCGTTGATCTTTACGAGGAAGTTGCGGCCGATGATCATCGGCTCGCTTTCCGGGTGATTGATGTTTGCGGGAATGATGGCGCGACCACGCGCAACTTCGTCACGGACAAATTCGGGCGTGACGTATTCGGGAATTGCAGCGCCGAATGATTGGCCCCGGTGTTGATGATCCAACGAATCGCGGGATGGTTCTGCCGCATCATTGCGGGCGGGACGCCCGCGGTCCCAGTGTTCGCGATCCTTGTCGCTATTCGATCTGAAAGCCATTTCCCGACCCAGGTTTTCGCGGATGGCGATGAATTCCATCTCGGGCGTGATGATCCCCTGACGCGCATAGTGCATTTGGGTTACGCACGATCCTTGCTTCGCGCGCAGCGGCGTGCGGCGAAGCGCCGGAAAATCCTCGAGGCGTCCTTTTTCTTTTTGTCGCGCCTGGTTCGCTGCGTCAAACGTCAGGTAGCCATCGTCTATCGGTTGCAACTCGCGGCCTTCGTATTCTTCCACATCTCCGCGCGACAGAATCCAGTGCCGGCGCAACGACGGCAATCCCTCACGCACGTCGGTTGCAACTGCCGGGTCGCCCCATGGTCCGCTCGTGTCGTAGACGCGCACCGGCGCGTTCTCTTCGATCGAGTTGTCAAAATTCCGGGTCACGTTTTGCGAGATTTCGCGAAAAGGCACGCGTACGCCCGGCTGTTTGCCTTCGACATAAATACGTTTAGAGTTTGGCAGTTGTGATTCTTCGATCGGATTTGGTTTGACTGCAGCGCTCATTGGAACTCCTTAAGTGAACAAGACTCGTCTTCGCTGAACCGCGAGCAGTAGCGAGCGGATCCTGAATTCAAGTTGTATTTGGGGCCGGTCGCTACCGCTCTTCTGTTTTGTGTAGCCCAAACAAAAAACCGCTCTTCCCTGATCAAACGGGATAGAACGGTCATTGAAATAACTGTTTCTCCCTTCGACGGTGCTAACCGTATCAGGTTCAAGGGGTCACCAAACATTGTCGATTTTAGATTGTCGATTGCCGATTGAAGTACTTCAATTCGTCAATTTGGCAATTGGCAATCGGCAATGCCTGGACTCTCAGCCTAATGGCTCCCCCGAAAGCTTTCTAAATTTTCAACCTTACGCCTTTGATTCTAGAACCGTTTGCGCGGGCGTGCAATGACTGCAGCCGCATGCAACAATGACGAACTTATCGACGACAAAAATAAGGTTCATAACAAATTGAGAGGAAATCCAACATGGCAGCACAAATCGGCCAGCGCTTCATCGACTTCAAACTTCAAAACCAGGACGGGAAGATTGTGACCCTCGAGGACTTTGTGGGGAAGTGGCTGGTGGTTTACGTCTACCCGAAGGATGACACCCCGGGTTGCACCATACAGGGAAAGTCCTTTACAGCCTCAAAGCAGGAGTTTGACGCAGCGGGCATTGCGGTGGTGGGCGTCAGCGCGGACGACGTCGCTTCGCACAAAGACTTCTGCAACAAGTTTTCATTCACGATCGACTTACTCGCCGATCCAAATCAGGAACTACTGTCAGCGGCGGGTGTGGGGCAAAGCGAATACAAGGGTACGATGTATTGGGACCGCACTTCATTCGTGATCGATCCCAAAGGAACGCTGCGCAAGATTTATCTCAAAGTAAATCCCGAAGGCCATGAGCGCGTGCTCTTGAATGATATCCAACAGCTGAAGTCGAAATCCTGACGAAAGCGTCAGCCGCCGATAAAACTCATCGAGCGTGAGGGAGCGACGAAACCGGGCTCGTTGATGTAGTGACGCGGCTCTTTCTTTAACACTACCGCTTCAATGAACTCGATTATCTCAGCGCGCGTTGCGCCTGTGCGAACTACATCGCGCAGCGAATGTTCGACGGTTGAAAACAAACAGGTGCGAATCTGGCCATCTGCAGTGAGCCGTATTCGTGAACAGGCGCCGCAGAAGGGCTCACTCACCGGGGCAATGATGCCAACCTCCCCAGGGGCGCCGTCGGCAAACCGATATCGCGAGGAAGTTTCCGAACCGCGCTCGACATCGATGAGCGTCAAGGGAAATCTCTCGTTTATCCGCTCGCGTATCTCGCGACCTGAGACAACGTCTTTTCGCGACCAGTCGTGACCGGAATCCAGCGGCATAAATTCAATGAAGCGCATCTTCACGTCGTGCTCGCGGGCAAAGGCGGCAAAGTCAGCCACCTCGTCTTCATTATGGCCCCGTACGATGACCGCGTTAATTTTGATCGGCTCAAGTCCCGAATCCTTCGCAGCCGTAATTCCGGCCAGCACACGGTCGAGTACATCGACGCCGGTCATCTGTTTGAACGTGTCGCGTTTCAAACTGTCCAGGCTGATCGTGATGCGGTCGAGACCTGCCGTTTTCAAGCTTTGGGCCCGGTCCGGCAGGAAGTAGCCGTTCGTAGTCAGAGCCAGATCCCTAAGTCCTTTGGGTTTGAGCAGCGAGAGTTTCTCGATAATCGTCTCGATGTCGCGCCGCATCATCGGCTCGCCGCCAGTCAACCTGATCTTCTCGATTCCCAGCGTGACCAGGATGTCGCAGATGTATTCGATCTCCTCATAGGACAGCATCTGCTCTTTGGGCGCTATGGGTGGCTCGCCGTGGGGCAGACAGTAAAAGCAACGGAAATTGCAGCGATCAGTTAACGAGACGCGCAGATCGCGTATCGCCCGGCCATAGGAATCTTTGAGAGTCAGAGGCATATTGGCACAATCATACTCGTCACAGGATAGACTTTCCAAATTACGAGATTGCGATTCCTCTTTCAGCCAGGGAACCTCAGGAACGCCGGGATTTACGTGTGAGATAACCCGACAAGGGCAGCAGTCTATCTGACGGCCGTATAGAACCGCCCATTCCAGCGATACACAATCCGGCGCAACTTGCGGCCATTGTCATCGATGCCCCGGCCCTCGATGTCTTCATAAGCGCTGAAAGTTTGCGCCAGGCGAGTGCCGCGAATAACGTCCAGTTCACCTGCATCCTTCGGCAAGCCGAAATCATCAGGCTTACCAAAGAGCATCGCGGAATAGATTTCGTTACTCAGTTTCTTCCCGTCCCGGAAGAGATTTTTCGGCATCGCCTTGCCGGTATTTCGATCAATCCGGAAGTAGTAGTAGGTCAAGCCCGGTGGCATGCTGTTAGCAGTCTCGACCTCAATTATTTGTTCTCCGCTTTGCAGCGCGAAGGCGACGCCGACAGAATTGTCAACGCGCGAGTAGTAGCCATCGAGAAGCCGGCTGACAACCACCTTTCCTCGATTGCGGTTGAGAAGAAAAGCAATTGAGCCGTTGTACCCACGCTGATAGCAGGGATCGGAGACGAGCACGAGTCGTAGCTGCTGATTACCAAATAATTGAAACAGGTAATCACCACTGTGTAGCTTTGCTTTTTCTTCAACGGTCAGCGAGCCGGCACTGCCACGGAAATCACATACGTTTAGCGCGTCCACGCTCGCCTGCCACCAGCGCGCGTCATTGAAGGTTTGCAATTTCTCGACAAGTTCGTCCACAGCCGCCCGTCGCGCCGGGAGTTTCAAAAGTTTGTCATCAGAATCGTTCAAATCTTCCGGACAGTCGTAGACGAGTTTCGGCAGTGGCCGGAGGGCGGCATAAACATCTGGACGGCAAACCGAGATCGGGGTTTTCGGTTGCGCGAGAACCGGGGCGCCCGCAACCACGAGTAAGAAGAAAAGAATCATGAGTGAGAGATATGTAGGTCGCATTGGATACTCGCGCAGGTTGAAGCGTGCACAAACGCAGCGACACCTCTGCAGGTGAATCTTAATCGTGACTTGCCGTAGAGTCCATTACAAGGTCTCTGCAGTGATTAACGTTCAAGACCCTCACTGCGGAGACGCTGGGAACGCAAAGGAAGCGCAGAGAATTTCAAACCGGGACACACGACTCACTTTAGTTAACACTACTTGCACTTTCCCGGTGATTGGATTAAAAAACTCCGAGTCCTAAACGAACACCTACAGTATCGAGCTGCAATTGCCTGTTGCCCGACCTGTTTTCGGTACGCCAACTACACTGAGGACGGTCTCTATGAAGCTTCAGAAGCGAGTTCTGCAGCTGCCCTTCTTTGCCGCGTGCTTTTTGTTAACGATTTCTTACGCGTCGGCTCAGTCAACCCTCTTCAATGTGCCCACCACAGACGTGCAGGAGCCGCGAACTGTTTATCTTGAAGCAGACTTCATAGCGCATTTCGCTTCCTACAGGGACGGTGGCTATCAGACCTATGGACCGCGCGTAGTCGTCGGTGTAACCAAAGACACGGAAGTCGGCGTCAACGTTTTCTATACCAAGTCTTCTGACCCCGAGCCGGTTGAGGTGCAACCAAACTTTAAGTGGAGATTTTACGCCAACGAGAAGAGAGGGCTGGCGGCGGCAGCGGGGCTACTGGTCACGATTCCAGTTGCGCACCGGCAGGTGGCGCGAAACACGGGAATGTTCTATGTAGTCGGGAGCAAAACTTTTTCCGGCAACTACGCGCCGCGCTTCACTTTTGGCGGCTATGGACTGGTTGGGCCGTTCGCTGAAGGAACTTCGAGGAGCGGTGTCATCGCTGCTTACGAACAACCGGTAACCAGTAAGGTGTCGTTTATAACTGACTGGTTTAGCGGCAATAACGATTTCGGCTACGTCACTCCTGGAGTCGGCATTAACTTTTCTTCAAAAAGCAGCCTCTATATCGGCTACAGCATCGGTAATGAAGGACGCGGTAACAACTTCCTCGGGATCTATTACGGTCGCAGCTTCTAAAGGCGCATTCGAGAATTCGGCCTGGTTAAGCCCTCCCTGACGGTCGGGCTACTGCCCCGTGTCGACGATCTGCTCAACTTGGTTAAGCCCTCCCTGACGGTCGGGCTACTGCCCCGTGTCGACCTAATTGATGACGGAATCGCTCGACACTATTATCATGGTGGTTCGGAAACCCGAATCTGACTGCGGCCCAAACAGAGAGGCTATCATGCGCCAACTAAGGGTCTACTTCCCTAAAGTATTGTCGATGAGTTTTGTGAGCCTGCTGCTCAGCATGGCCGGTGTTGGACAAGCCAGGGAGAAACAGGCAGGGTTGACCTCACGCTCCTGCACCTCACGAACAGGTCTCTATTGCGAGATGTACGGAAGCGGCAGTCCAATTCTCTTTCTTGCCGGGCTGGGTGGCAGCACGTTTTCCTGGCGCTACATGGTTGCGCCTTTAGCGGCAGAACACACTGTTTTTCTGATCGATCTAAGAGGCCAGGGAAAATCACCGAAACCTCACGATAAGCATTATTCAGTGCTTGATCAGCGCGACCTCATTTACGAGTTCATTGTTGAGCATGACTTGAAGCAGTTAACGCTGGTGGGAAACTCATATGGTGGAGCTGTCTCGCTGCTGGTAGCCATCAAGCTGTGCTCACAAAGCCCGAACCGTCTGGCCAAACTGATTCTGATTGATTCGGGCGGTTACCCTGACCATCTGCCCGACTTTCTGGTGCTTCTTCGCACTCCGATCATCGGCTGGCTGGCGGTTCATCTGCTGCCGCCGCGATTGCAGATACGCATCGTGCTCAAAAAGTCCTACTACGATCAGTGCAAGATCACTCAGGAACAGATCGACACCTATGCCAAAGCCATTGCCGCACGCGGCGGGCGGCATGCACTGCTGCAACTGGCCAAACAGGTTATTCCGAAAGATATAGAAGGTTGGATTGCCAAATACCGGACAATATCCGTGCCTACGTTAATCCTATGGGGCGAGGACGATCACGTTCTGCGCCGGGATGTGGGGACGAGGTTGCATGCGGCCATTCCCAACTCGACGCTCGAATACATCAACTACGCGGGCCACATTCCACAAGAAGAACAACCTGACGCCGTAGTTTGTCGCATCAAGGCGTTTTTGACGTCCGGCGGCAGTTGCCCGCAACCTCCGCAACCTCCGAAGTGTAATCATTAATAGTGTGGTAGGGGCACGGCATGCCGTGCCCCTACGTTCGCCGACTCCAAACTAAAGACATCCATTCAAATTAGCTGAGGGCCAGCCATGCCAACTTTCTGTGGTAGGGCACGGCAGCCCTGCCCCTACATTTCTGACATGCGCTCACGACGCAAGAAGAGCTGGTACGACAACTGAGAAGTCTGGCCCTCATTTGTGATCGTTGCGTTCGCCGCGGTTATCAACTGCCATCCAGCGCGGCCCGCTTGATTGAGGTAGTCCCAAACCTGCGGACACGAATCAGGCGCCGCCTGCGAGTCTCTTGAGTTCAGCGCCACACTACCTTGCCATTCGCCATTTGCAAATGTCACGCGACTAAACTGAGTTTGACAGACTGAATACTCAAACTGCATTGCATATTCTTCCTGATGGCCCCCGCTCCGGAGGAGCGATGTTTATAGCACTCGCGATGACAAGAATTCTTGAAGCGGCGGTATCAGAGCCGGGAGCGAGTAGCGACCGGCCACAGATTCAATCTGAGAATCGTCGATCGAGACCGAGGGTTGAGTATTGGGCCGGTCGGTATCGCTCCCGGCTCTGATAAAGGTGAAGCACTTTTTGTGCAAAGCAGTCCGCGTCAGAGTCAGATTAGGAACCGCGCCAGGAGCAACACTCATCTCAGCGCCTGATCAAGCGACGATGAATCGTCCAGCAGAATCCACTCGACTACGCTGAGCGGCAGGCTGCCATTCTTGATCAGGTCGTCGTGAAATTGCCCGAGCCGAAAGTTTGCGCCCTGCTTGTCGCGGTACTTGCCCAGCAGGCGCATAATCTGCCACTTGCCGACCATGTATGTGATCTTCTGGGTGGGACTTGCCGCCGCGCCTGCCGCTTCGCCCGTGGCCGACTCACGATCCAAACCGCCGGCTTCCATGAAGTAGTTTACGGCTTGATCGAAGCTCCAACGGCCCGTGTGCAGGTTGACGTCAACGCCGATGCGCGCCGCTCGGTAACGTGAAAGCCTTAGCACCTGTGCCTGCCCCGGCGTGTTGTTCGGATAAAGACCGGCGCGCATTAGCATCTCCTCGCCATAAAGCGCCCAGCCCTCGATGAGTACGCCGTCGCTATGCTGACGGCGAATCTCGTCGGGCAAATGATTTGCAATCGACAGTTGCAGAAAGTGACCGGGAACTCCTTCATGACCGAGTATCGGTCGCGGATCTTCAATCGCTGCGCGAATGTAAAAGTTTTTTGACTGGGCATTGTAGGTGGGAATGAAATAGAAGCCGCTCGCGTCTTTGTCGTACACGCCAGGAGCGTTCATGAATCCACCGGGGCTGGTGGGCTTAAACGCTTCCGGAAGCTGCCGGATTTCAAACCTGCCCAAATAAGGCGGCAGCGTTACCAGATGATTGGTGTTCAAAAAATTGATCATCTCTGCCTCGCGGCTCTCGTAGGCTTTCAGAAATGATTGCTGATCTTTCGGCACATTCGCGCTGCGCGCCGGGTTGGGGTCAGCCAGCGAAGGATCGGGTAACCACGCTTCTAGAGCGCGGTAGCGTGCCAGCTCAGCCTGGCCCAACATGTCTATCTGCTTCGCGTCCATCGGCAACAGGTAGACGTTTTTCAAGAGGTAGTTGTAGTTTTCCTCACCCATCGGTTTGAATGGCACCATCCCCGGCAGACGCTTTTCCAGCCAGTCGGCAAACCCGTGAATGGAAACCAACGCCGCATCGCGCGACTTCACCAGGTCGTTTCGCTCGGCCGGCGACAGATCTTTGGCGAGGGTCATCAGGCTGTCGTTGAAGAGACTGTCTATCGAGCGGGCCGAGTCAATGGCGAGGCGTGCATAAAGCTGCACCGGTTTTGTCAGGTTGGACTTGCCCTGTTCGATGACGAAAGGCATCTGTTTCAAACGAGCCGTTGCCGCCAGGGCGCGGTTGCGCGGCGAGTCGTATTCTTTCTTGAGCAGCGAGAAGATGCCGTTGCTACACTCGTTTACGTATGTCTGGGGATCAGTCTCTTCGAAATCAATGACGCGATTAAAAAACTCGATACCTTCGAGTTGCGAACGAAACAGCAACCAATCGATCCGGTCATCCTTTGACCAGTTCGCAGTCGGCATGGCCCGTACCTTACCCAGCACTTCCTTTACCTCCAGCCGCCGCATCAATACCGCCGACAGTGAATAATCCGTGAGCTTGTTGTCCCAGGTGTGCAGACCCGCATCACTCGAGGCCACGGGATAATTTTGATTACGCCAGTTGTAATAATTGGCGGCCAGGCGTCGGAGATCGGCCGGAGTTTTTGCGTCTTGCGCCAGGATCGGATTGATGGCACCGAGAATAGTCGCGCAGAAAGTCACTAGCAGAATCAGCAGCTTCATTAGTTGACCTCGATATCAGTTTGGTTTTATTTCTGGCCAGCTCACGATTAGGAAGGCCGGCTTGTTCTCGTTATTGCTGGCGCCGAGCTTGAGTTTCCAACAACGCTCTCGCATTGCGCTGTAGTCCGGAAAGTTTCGCGCGCTTCATTGCGCTGTGGCGGAAACGTTCTGCATAGGTTTCCGGTGTCAGTTCCAGCACATCTGCAAGCGCCACATTAACGTTGCCCTCGCGCGGCAGAAAGCGAGCCTCCTCATTCGTCTGCTCAAAACGGTTCCAGGGGCAAACATCCTGACAGATATCACAACCATAAAGCCAGCCGTCCAGATTCTGTGCTACTTCTGACGAAATTTCGGCAGCGCGCAACTCGATAGTTGCGTAAGAGATACATTTGTTTGAGTCGACTACGTAAGGTTCAACTATGGCGCCGGTTGGACAAGCGTCGATACAAAGGGTGCAACTACCGCAGTGATCGGCGACCACTTCGTCGTCGTATTCGAGTTCCAGGTTAAGCAGCAACTCACCGATGAAAACCCAGGAGCCGAATTCGGTGGTGATCAGATTAGTATGCTTGCCGATCCACCCAAGGCCGCCGCGTGCCGCCCACGCTTTGTCCATCACGGGCTGGATATCTAGGCAAACTTTTCCTTCAGCGTCGGGTCGCTCTGATTGAATCCATTCCAGTAGCGAACGAAGTTTCGCCCCGACTACCTCGTGGTAATCGTCACCCCAGGCGTAACGCGACACTTTCCCGGTCGCCGGATCAGCCGTGTGTTGGGCGGGCGTGTAGTAATTTTTTGCCACGACTATAACTGAGCGCGCGGCAGGAAAAAGTTTGCGCGGGTCCGTGCGCTGTAGCGGGTCGCGCGCCATCCAGGCCATATCGGCGTGGTAGCCACGGCCCAGCCAGTCAAGCAATCGTTCGTGCTCGTGGTCAAGGGCTGTCGCTTGAACGATGCCCACGCTTTCAAAGCCCTCGCTGGCGGCTTTTTCCCTTATCAGGCGAGATAGATTTCGAGAAGGCGTATTAGTGTGTGGGTTACGATTGAGGATATTGTTTGTTTCTATCATCACGCTTTAAGCGTGAAAGAGTATAACTCACGGCGGGTGATGTCCTAATTCTAGAGCTTCACTGCCACCATCATTGCTGATAACGAAAGTAGG
>DATGYM010000045.1:0-14423 GCA_035297925.1 Pyrinomonadaceae bacterium
TCAAGGCCTTCATCGTCTCGGGTGAATTCCGCGACCGCTTTCCACGGTAAAGAGAAATCAGCCGCGGATGAACGCAGATCGACACGGATCAGAGCAGCAAAACGATTCGACATTCCGATCCGTGTTATCCGCGTTCATCCGCGGCTTAAAATATGCTATAAAGGCCTCTCCCGGCGGCGATGTAATAGCAAGCTTGCGGTAAGCGTCTCGTCTTTTCCTAAATCAGCGCGAAATGAAGTGTTGTACCTTACGTTTGGGCCTGGCTCGACGCCTGCTGGCTTTATCAGTTTCTCTCGCGACAGTTCTTGCTGCTCACGGTTTTGTACTCGCATCTTTTGCTAAATCCGGCAATGGATCTGGCACCTCCCGCTACGTTCAGCTCAATTCTCAAAAGCCGGAACTGAAAGTGATTTCTGCGAGCGCTACGGCAACGCCGGCCGGTATACTTCTGCGCTGGCGGACAAATTCCGTTGCGGACAACGTTGGCTTCAATATTTATCGCCTGAAAGATCAGCAGCGCACACGCCTCAACCGCGAAATCGTGCCGGGTGCTGTATTCGCTCCCACCATGTTTGGGGAAGCTCGTGGCGGTAATTCCTATTCATGGCTTGATCGCAGCGGGACCGCAGATGCGACTTACTTCATTGAGTCGCTCAGTGTTGATGGTGCAACGAAAATCCACCAGCCGATCATCGTGGCCAAAAACAAAAGCGGTCGGGAGTTTGACCAAACACCCGATGCCCGCAGCGCCGTTACTGCGAGCGCAACTGACGCCAACGATACGTTCGAAAAATATTATCCGGCGCAAACGGCGGCTGAAACCGGAACCCTCAGCGGCACAATCCAACAGCAGTGGGAAATAGCAGCGCAACCGTCCCTCAAAATCGCCATCAGGAAAGACGGTTGGTACAGAGTCACTCAACAGCAAATGGTTGCTGCTGGTTTCAACCCCGCAGTCGACACAAAAAATTTGCGCCTGTTTGTTGAGGCTAACGAAGTCGCCATCAGCACGAATCAGTCGAGCGGGCAATTTGGCGTGGGCGACTACATTGAATTTTACGGTCAGGGCCTCGACAGGCCGACGACCGATAGTCAGATCTACTACCTGATAGCCGGCACAACGCCCGGCAAACGCGTCCGTGGCGATAATCAAGTTGACTTATTGCCTGACACGCCGGCCATGCCACCTGCCTCATCCGGTCAGCCGGCGCCGCCCGCCGGCAATGCCATCCTGCGCGACCCGATCTTTTTTAGTTGGGTGGAATACAGTCTGAGTGTGTTGCGTGAATCGCTCAGGATCAGAAATGAAAGTGAAGCGGGCCAACGCGGCGCTCGTGATGATGCGGCCACCGGTATCACCCCCAATTCGAACCAGGAAACTGATAGCAACTTGAGTGAGAACGCGGTGGCCCCCGAAGTCGTCCCGATCGCGTACGGCGGAAAGAATCCGGAGCAGACGGCAGGGGCAGACGGCAGGAAGAAAAACGTTGAGACAGCAACACTCTCGAGCGCAGCTTCGATACCGATCCGCAGCACGCCGAAAACAAACAATCGCGACGTTATTGCAACTCTCGTTGCAAAACCGGCCAATGCGCCAACACGGCAACGCCGGCTGCGCACGAACTCTGCCTCCAGGAAAAGAAAGGTCAAAAAACCTCGTCACCAGCCTCAACGGCACGAGCGAAACCACGCTCTGCTCGGCAGTGGTTTTGCGCCGTCAAATTTTGCCTACACTGCGCTGCGCAAGGACCGCAGCGTCTATTTCGTCACCGTTCTGAACGGCGATGAAGAAAACTTTTTTGGTCAGGTGATTACCTTTAACTCGTCGAATCCGGCGAGCCAGACAATCAATAGCCCCAATCCTGACTTGACTTCGTCCGTTCCGGCCCGTCTCGAAATCGCGTTGCAAGGTGTAAACGTGGTCTTACATCAGGTAAACATTGAATTCAATGGCGTCGTGATCGGCACTTTTACATTCTTTGGATTTGACCCTGCCGGTGGTGGCCATCCCGTACAGGTCTTTAACATTCCGGCTTCCCAACTTCACGATGGCGCTAACACCATCAGATTCATTCTGCCGGCCGGCGGTGATGTGAGCATCGTTGATTATGTTAAGTTGAGCTATCAGCATTTGTTCCGTGTGGATACTGCTGCGCCTTGTTCGACAGCAAACCGCGTTGCGGATGAATCTTTGCGGTTCAGCATTGCCGGCACGCAGTCAGTCAAAGTCGATGGCTTTTGCATTCCGCAAGTTCGGCTGATCGACTACACCGACCCCCTCGACGTTATCGTTACCAAGCCCGACGCTGAGCCCAGCGCTTCCGGCTATGCGATAACGGCGCCTTTAAGTAGCCCCATCTCGAAAGCACCACGCTTGTTGTACGCGCTGCGCCAGGACCAGTTTGCGCAGCCGGCAGCGATTTTCCTGAATCAACCCTCCACTCTCAACCAGGGCATGCTTTCGCAAACGGCGACTGCGGGAGCGGATTTTCTGGTCATCTCGAACAAGAGCTTCATTCCAAATCTGACACCTCTTAGCAATCAGAGACAAGCGCAGGGTTTCACGGCGGCGGTAGTTGACGTTGAAGACATTTACGATGAATTCGGTTACGGCGTGCATGGGCCAGTTGCAATCAAAGACTTCCTGTCATATGCCGCGGCACATTGGGCCGTGCCCCCTCGTTACGTGATCCTGGCCGGGGACGGCAGCTTCGATCCGCGAAATTATTTTGGATTGGGGAATTTCGATTTTGTGCCCACGAAACTTGTGGACGCCACCTTTAACGAAACATGTTCCGATGATTGGTTAACCGACTTTGATAACGACGGCATCGCGAATATTCCGGTGGGCCGGCTTCCGGTAAGGAGCGCGGCGGAAGCGGATCTGGTAGTTTCAAAGATTGTAAATTTCTCGCCTGCGACAGTGCCACAGACCGCACTACTCGTCGCTGATGACCCTACCGGTTATTACTTTAATTTTGAAACTGCCAACGATCAGGTCCAGGCGCTGCTGCCCGCGGACATGACGGTGCAAAGGGTTAACGTTCGCACCGAAGGGGCGGCGCAAGCTAAGACTGACATCATTTCCGGGTTTAATCAGGGAAGGGCGCTGGTTAACTATACCGGCCACGGCAACGTCGATGTGTGGACTGGAGCTGCGATATTTACTTCCGCCGACGCGACTGCTCTGACTAATGGCAACACTAAACTCTCATTCGTAGTCGTGATGGACTGTCTTAATGGTTACTTTCAGGATCCGATCCTGTTATCGCTATCTGAAGCGCTGGTAAAAGCGCCGGGGGGCGGCGCCGTGGCAACTTTTGCGTCTTCAGGTTTAACGCTGCCCGACGGTCAGCATGCAATGGGCCAGCAACTCATTTCTTTGTTGTATGGCTCCACGCCAATTGCTTTAGGCGACGCGATTAAAATCGCCAAAGGCGCGACATCAGATATTGACGTGCGTCGCACTTGGATATATTTTGGCGATCCATCAATCAAGATTCGATAGCTCCGGTGTTGGTTCAGAGATTCACACTTCAATAGTTTCCGCGTAGTTCAACAGCAGATTTTCATTTTGCGAGGCGAAATAAGATACGTTTCGAAAGGAAGGATTTGTGTCCAAAACTTCTTCCCGCGATCGCACGTCCAGAAACAGGAACTCTCGCATCGTTTTGTTGGGCCTGATAGCTGCCTGCAGCCTGCTGCCGGCACTCGTTCTTGTTAATTCAACCGTTAACGCTGATACGGGCACTGGGGCCGTAAGCCTGACCAGTATCGGCACACCGGTCACTGAAAATTTCGACACGCTTTCCAATACGGCCGGATCGACCACCAACACCACGCTGCCGACAGGTTGGTACATTACGGAACAAGGAGGCGGCGCCAGAGATAATGAGCAATATGCGGTTGATACGGGCGGAAGCAATACCGGAGACATCTACAGTTACGGTGCGGCTGCCAGCACCGAGCGCGCGCTCGGCGCTTTGCGCAGCGGAACTTTGATCCCCTTCTTCGGAGCGAAATTTACCAACAATACCGGAGTGACGATCACCTCGCTTGATGTGGCCTATACCGGCGAGGAGTGGCGACTGGGCACCACCGCGCGTACAGACAGAATTGACTTTCAGATCAGCACCGACGCGACGGATCTCACCACGGGCACCTACGCAGATGTGAACACGCTTGATTTCACAACGCCCGACACCGGGACGATCGGCGCCAAGAACGGCAATGCGGCCGCCGATCGCACGGCGATTTCAGCGACGACACCATCTTTGAGCATACCGAACGGCGCGTCGTTTTTTATTCGTTGGATCGACCTGGATGCCACCAGCGCCGACGACGGATTATCGGTGGATGATTTCTCGATTACGCCACAGACCGGCGTGGTGACGCCGACGTTGAATATCAATGATGTGACGCAGGCCGAGACCAACTCCGGCACAACCACGTTTTCGTTTACGGTTAGTCTCACATCACCCGCGGGTGGAGGCGGTGTCACGTTTGACATCGCTACTGCCGACGGCACTGCACAGGACGGCAATCCTGTTGGGGAAGACAACGACTACGTTGCCAAGTCGGAAACAGGCAGGACGATCAGCAGCGGAAACTCAAGTGCGCAGTTTACAGTGACCGTAAACGGCGACACCACTGTTGAGGCAAACGAGACCTTCTTCGTGAATGTTACGAACATAACTGGAGCAAATGCGGGTGACGTGCAGGGCCTGGGCACAATCAACAACGACGACGTCACACTGACTGCGATTCATACCATTCAAGGCAGCGGGTCAACCTCGCCTCTGGCGGGCAGCGTCACCACCACCGGCATCGTAACGGGCACCAAGAGCAACGGCTTCTTTCTGCAGGAACCCGATGCCACTGTAGATGCCGATCTCAATACGTCTGAAGGAATCTTTGTATTCACGTCGAGCGCGCCGCCGGCAGCCGCAACCATCGGCAACAGCGTTCAGGTCACCGGCACGATTTCGGATTTCATCCCGTCGTCAGATCCAAACAGCCCGCCGCTTACCGAACTAACGTCGCCGACGGTGGTCCTGCTCTCGAGCGGCAACCCGTTGCCGGCCGCAATCGTTATTACAGCCCTCGAAACCACGCAGCCATCAGAGACCACAAATCCGCTTGACTCGCTGGAAGAATACGAAGGAATGCGGGTCACGGTGGCGTCAATGACTGTATGCGGGCCGTCGCAGGGCACGATTACGGAATCCAGCGCCACAGTTGCCTCCAGCGGAGTTTTTTATGGAGTGGTTACGGGTGTACCGCGACCATTCCGCGAGCCGGGAATTGCCATCTCCGATCCAGTGCCCGCGCCCAATCCGGCAAACGTGCCACGTTTTGATGAAAACCCCGAGCGGCTTCGTGTTGACAGCGATGCTCAACCCGGGACGACCGCGCTCGATGTTGCTGCCGGAACGGTCATCACCAACATCACTGGTCCACTGGACTTCGCCTTTCGCACCTATACGATCGATCCGGATGCGGCCACGCCGCCGACCATCGGTGCGCAGCCGGGCTCGGTTCCTGTTCCAACGCCGACGGCTGATGAACTCACCGTCGCTTCGTTCAACATGGAGCGCTTCTTTGACACCGTTAATGATCCAGCCATCAGCGATCCTGTACTGACAATGGCGGCATTTGACCGGCGGGTCGCAAAGGCTTCGCTAATTGTCCGCACCGTCCAGCGCTATCCGGACGTGATCGGCGTGGAAGAGGTGGAGAACCTAACGACTTTGCAGGCCGTGGCCACGCAAATCAATAACGATGCCGTATCCATTGACCTGCTTCCTAATCCAAACTACACAGCTTACCTCTTCGAAGGTAACGACATCGGCGGTATCGATGTTGGCTTTCTCGTCAAGCAGTCGCGGGTGACGCAGTATAGTGTGACCCAGCTCGAGCTGGGAGGTTGTGATCATGTCACACCCTCAACCTGCAATAACTACGTTGACCCAAACACGGGCTCGCTTGATATTCTCAACGACCGTCCGCCGCTCGTTCTTATTGCCAGCATCCCGCGCACGGGCGGGGGACTGTTGGGGTTCACAGTAATTGTGAATCACCTACGCTCTCTGAACGGCGTCGACGACACCACGGTTGCCGGAACGGGAACGGTGGGTGCGCGCGTGCGCGAAAAGCGACGCAAGCAGGCAGAGTTCCTGGCAAACTATATACAAGGGCGCCAGACCGCTAACCCCAATGAAAAGATTATTACTGTCGGTGACATGAACGCCTTTCGGGTAAATGACGGGTTTGTAGATTCGATAGGCACTATTCTGGGCAGCCCCGCGCCAGCCGATCAGGTAGTTCTGCCCTCCGCAGATCTGGTAAGTCCCAATCAGACCGATCTGGTTGACACGCTTGCGACTCTCCAGCAGTACTCCTATAACTTTGACGGCAACGCGCAGACGCTCGACCACATCATCGTAAATCCGCCGGCGCTTGCGCTGCTGACTCGCTTTGCCTATGCGCGCAACGATTCTGACTTCCCGGTCAAGAATTACGAAAGCACCAACGAGCTGCGGATCTCCGACCACGATCAGCCGGTAGCTTATTTTTCGCTAACTGCTCCCACAGCCGCTGACGGCACTGTTACGGGACGTATCGTCGACCAAAGCGGTATGCCTATAGCCGGGGCGATCGTAACTTTGAGCGGCACTCAGAACCGCAAATTTATTACCGACGCCAACGGCAACTACCGCTTCGACAACGTAGAGACCAGCGGCTTCTATACTGTTAGACCGTCACTCACTAACTTTACCTTTAGTCCGTCGGAACGTTCATTCAGCCAGATTGGCAACACTACCGAAGCTGCGTTTACCGGCTCGGCGGCGGGTGCGTTTGTTAATCCTTTAGACACGCCGGAGTATTTCGTGCGGCAACACTATGTTGATTTTCTGGGGCGCGAGCCCGACGAGTCGGGGTTTAACTTCTGGAGTGATCAAATGCTGGATTGTGGCGGTGACGCGGGCTGCCTCGAGCGCACGCGGATCAACGTTAGCGCTGCGTATTTCCTCTCGATCGAATTTCAGGAAACGGGCGGTCTGGTCGACAGTCTCTATCGCGCGAGTTACGGGCGGCGTCCCTTATTCGCGGAGTTCATGCCGGACACGGCGCTGATGGCGCGCGCGGTGATTGTCGGCAGGGCTGACTGGGAGCAACAACTGGCGGCGAACAAAGAAGCATTTCTGGCGGGCTGGGTTGCGCGTCCGGCTTTTCAGGACGCCTTCGCTGGAATGGGCAACGACGCTTTTGTTGACGCCCTGATTTTCCACACCGGTGTGAGTTATGCCCAGAGCGAACGCGACGCACTGGTGAACGGGTTGGCAAATGGAACGCTCACACGCGCGGCTGTGCTCTTGCGAATTGCTTCTGACGACCGCTTTGTCAGCTCGAAGCGAAACGAAAGGTTTGTGATGATGGAATACTTTGGTTATCTCCGCCGTGACCCGGACGAAAGTGGATATCAGTTCTGGCTTAACAAACTGAACCAGTTCGATGGCAACTTTGAACGGGCGGAGATGGTTAAGGCATTTATCAACTCCGGCGAGTATCGCGCGCGCTTTTAATCGATGACCTCATCTGGGCCGCGGAGGATCAGAAACGGTTAAAGCGGTTAATTTTTCTTGACGAGTTTCATCGTCAGTACTAAATTCCCTGCGTCTTCCCGCAGCGTGATTTGATGGGCAGCTCGCTGAGTTGCCCCCTGGAGGTCGGCTGGGACAACGTCGTCACTCTGAATTCAGCTTTCCAAAGCATCGGCATCTTGCGATCTAACCTGCACGCGGGCCGCTGTGTTTACCCGATTTGCCTTTAACTCAATTCCTTTCTCGTGGAGATTTTATGAAAAGAACCTTGCTTGTCGCCGTTATTTCTTTATTCGTCTTCGCTTTAACGTGGAGCCTTGCACCACAAACCTCCGCCAGCAAAAACAAGCGGTCTGTAAATGAGCCTGACGCTGAAAGGCGCGACGTCAAAAGCCACAAGCGTGAAATGACTGAGAAGTTTGAGAGCTTTGCGAAGTCGTTGAAGGTTCGTAGTGAGTTATCGACAGTCTTGAGTGCCCACGCCGCCGGAACCGACCTGGGGGACAGTGGTGAGGAAACAGACGATCCAGACATGCCGGGATTTCTATCGGGCAAACTCACAGAAAGGGAATACCTGACCCAGCGCGCGACGCAGATCGCCAGATACCGAGGGTTCGAGCCAGGCAAGCCTTTTGATATCTCCAAACGCATTGAAGCAGTGAATCAACTGAAAAAAGCCGAGGACTATTTGACATCGGTGCGAAAAGTGAACCCCGGGTTTCATCCTGAAGGTGCTTTCGATTGGACGGCGATTGGCCCTGCACCACTGCCGAATGGTCAAACCCAAACTACAGTAAGTGCGGTCAGCGGGCGCGTCACATGTATCGACGTGCATCCGACAAATCCGCTGATTGCTTACGTGGGCGCTGCCCAGGGCGGTTTATACCGGACTCTCGATGGCGGCACCACCTGGACCCAACTGATGGCGACACCGCCGGTTCCCGGGGGAGGCATTAGTCCGGTTGGTACACTCGCGATTGGCGCGGTTACGATTGATCCCGTCACACCTACCACCGTGTGGGTAGGTACGGGCGAAGGTAATCTGTCATTGGATAGCTTCTTTGGCGTAGGTATCTATCGCATCATCAATGCCGAAACCACACCTACCGTGCAGGGGCCATTCGAAAGTCGAACCAATGGCGGTGGCGGTCATGCGTTTGCCGGCACGGCAATCACGAAGATTGTCATAGACCCCGCCAATGCCAACAACATGTTTGTCGGCAATACGCTCGGCGCCAGCGGGATGAGCGGCGACGGTATCTGTTGTGGTGGTGTTACGCCGCCATCCGCTTTCATCGGCCTCTACTTTTCCAGCAACGCTCAGGCCCCCACGCCGACATGGGTTCGCGTGACGGGTTTGCCCGGCGCTGGAGTGGGAGCAGTTTCAGATATCGTAATTGATCCTACGAACGCCAACATCCTCATTTGCGGCATGCAGGACTTCAGCAGCAACGGCAGCGGCATATACCAATCCGTAAATGCGCTGACTGGCGAGACGGCTACCTACACGCGGACGCTCAGCCGGGCCAACACCATCGACAATGTGAAGTTGGCACTCTACAAGGATGGTGCTACTGCGGTTGTGTATGCGGCAGTCGAACAGCTCAATGGTACATTGCGAAGATCCACTGATGCGGGTGCGAGTTGGAGCGCGGCCCTGCCATCCGCTACAGGTTTTTGCGACGGTCAATGTTTCTACGATATAGGCCTGGCCGTCGATCCCGGCGCGACCACGGCCACCACCGACGATATCGTCTACCTGGCCGGAAATGTTCGGGGCGCATCGACCAAGCTTCTGGACAGGTCGGATGACGGTGGCGGAAGCTTCAGCCACATCGATAACGGGCTACACGCCGACACTCATGCAGTGACGATAGCTCCTTCAAACAAAAACGTCGTGTACACGGGAAATGACGGCGGCGTTTGGAAATCAACTAACGCGAAAGCCAGCGCGGCTACAGTTTCCTGGACCACCCTTAATAATTCCAGCTTCAGCGCCACTCAGTTTGTCAGCATGGCCGTACACCCGACGGATCCGAATTTCACAATTGGCGGCACGCAGGACAACGGCACTCCCTGCTTTGGTAATTGTGGCGGCAACGCCCCGGCGACGTGGATTCGAGCGGATTTTGGTGATGGCGGGTTTTCGGCTATCGATCAAAACGCAATCGACACCACTACTGTGACGATGTATCACACCTATTTCAATGCCAGCGGCAGTCTCATTGGTTTTGCTCGTGTTTTGACTACCGCTTGTGCGACTGAAGGACAATGGTCATTCAAGGGCAGATATAGCGGCGCAGTAGATCCGACAGTCCATTGTGATGGCACAACCGATACGTTCAACGGGATCACGCTAAATGACACGGTCAATTTTTACGCTCCGCTCGCGTTGGGTCCCGGAAATCCCAATACCGTGTATTACGGTACGGACCGTCTGTATCGTTCGACCAACAAAGGCGACACAATGACAGTGGTTAGTCAGGCTCCGCTGACCGCTGGTCAACCCCTAAGCGCGATTGGAATTTCGCCGCAAGACGACAACTATCGGATGGTCGGGTTGAACAACGGCGCTTTGTTCTTCACTACGGCAGGCTCGGCTGTGATGACAAGCCTTGATGCCATTGGCGCCGGCGGGGTTATTCCGGACAAATATGTGGCCAGAATTGTTTTTGATCCCACTAACAAAAACACTGTCTACATCACTCTCGACGGCTTTACAGGTACGGCCGCCGGAGTGGCTTCGAATCACGTTTGGAAGATTACGAACCTCGACACTACCCCGGTGAAGACGAGCATTAATGGCAGCGCGACTCTCTTCCTTCCTGACATTCCCGTCAACACCTTTGTAGTCGATCCGTTGATAACAAGCCGTTTGCTGGCGGGCACTGATATCGGCGTGTATATTTCGGAAGACGGCGGCGCGAATTGGTCTCCATTTGGGAGCGGACTTCCGCCTGTAGCCGTGTTTGGAATGGCGATCACGAGCGGCCGTCTGCTGCGCGTGGCTACGCACGGGCTGGGCATTTGGCAGGTCACCCTGCCGTTGCCGACAGCGGCCCCGGCCACCATCAGCGGACGCATTACAACGGCTGACGGCAATGCAGTGCCGGGTGTCAGCGTAAATTTGAGTGGAGCAAACTCGGCAAGAACTATCACCGACAGCAATGGCAACTACCGCTTCCAGAATGTCGATACGGACCAGTTCTACACGGTTACGCCGTCTATCCTTAACTATCATTTCAGTCCTGCAAGTCGCTCGTTCTCGTTACTTGCGAACGTGACGGACGCTGTGTTTACCGCAACTCCAGACGCTGTGATCGTCGGCAACGTGATCGACACCGGCGACTTTTTCGTCCGTCAGCATTACCTTGATTTTCTGGGACGCGAACCGGATCCAAGCGGCTTCAACTTCTGGAGCGATCAGTTGCTGGAGTGTGGTCAGGATGCAGGCTGCTTTGAAAGAAGGAGTATCAATGTTTCGGCGGCATATTTCCTGTCGATAGAGTTTCAGCAGACGGGCGGGTTGGTCGATAGCCTGTATCGAGCGAGCTACGATCGCCGGCCGGAGTATGCTGAGTTCACGCCTGACACGCAAACAGTGGCGCAGGGAATCATTGTCGGCAATGGAGACTGGGCGGGAGCGTTGGCGACCAACAAACAGGCATTTGTGAACGCCTGGGTTGACCGTGCTGCGTTCCGCGCAATTTATGATGGGCTTACGAATCGGCAATATGTCGATGCTTTGATAAAAAACACAAAGGTTGCGTTCAGCGACAGCGAGCGTGATGAACTGGTCAACGGTTTGGCAAACAACAGCCTGACGAGAGCTGCAGTTTTGCAGCGCATCGCGGAGGATGAACGCTTTGCAAATGCCAAACGTAACGAAATGTTCGTGATGATGGAGTACTTCGGTTACCTCCGTCGCGACCCGGACGAAAGCGGCTATCAATTCTGGCTGAACAAGCTGAACCAGTTTGACGGCAACTTCGAACGGGCGGAGATGGTGAAGGCCTTCATCACCTCGGGCGAATATCGCGCGCGCTTCGCGCAATAGCTGAATTACGGCGATTACTCGATCGGTTATCCCAGACTCTCATGCGACCCCGAGAGACATCGGTCTCTCGGAGTCGTGTTGTTTTTACCAATGGCCGCGGGCTGTTGACGCTGGTTCAAATCAGGCGATGAGATTGTTATTGACTAGCTAATCTATTGACGATATCGTCACCGGGTTCCAGCACGTTGTTCTTGTTTGTAAGTTTTGTGCCTTCAATCTGTAAGAAATCCCGTTTGCTCTCGGTCCTGCGCCAGATCGCGGAAAACGAAAGTTTCGTCACCGCAAAACGCAATGCCACGTTTGTGATGATGGAATACTTCGGATACCTCCGTCGCCGGATGAGAGTGGCTATCAATTCTGGCTCAATAAACTGAACCAGTTCGATGGAGATGGTAAAAGCGTTCCTCGTGGCTGGCGAATACAGGGCACGCTTTCAGTGAAGATGATTTTCGCGGCAGGCAGGGACTTATGCGCGATGGGCAGCGCGCACGATTAACGGGAAGTCTGGCTCAACTGATTTTGCGAGGGTCGATATTGTCACCGCACGGTATCTGAATGACCGTGAACTTTCTTTTCAGTCGCTGAACCTCTTCGGTTTGATGTTGCAATAACTCGAGGTAATTTTCGGGCGGATTTCCCCAGCATCCGATGAGACTGTAAAAGTAGATCTGCCGGTTTTTGCCGTCTAACAGCTTGCCGCGTTTGCAGTGCGCCTTCAATTTGATCAGTCGTGCCCTGACGTTAAGTTTCGCCGGCGCCATCTGCTTACCGGACGTTGGCGGTTCGACAACCACCGGACTATCCAGACTGATTCCGTCCGGTAAACATCCAGCAAACCGATCTTTGCAGTCGGCGTTACCGGTGAAGGATAAGAGACTTGCAAAAAGCGCCAGCTTGATGAAAGTAGTCATGGAGAAATCATACATGAGCTGTCGCGATTTCTCAGAATCACGCCGAGTGGCGAACCCCAACAAAAAGCGGCGGAGTAGGCTCCTGCATAGCGTTGAGTATGCTTCGCGACCCATCAGGATAAATTTTGGTCAGATTTTCCAGACAAAAACAAGGATTGACTATTGACTAGTTAGGCCCCTCAGAGATATTGTCATCCGCGCTCGTAAATATTCAGCTGCCTCTATCAAACGAACGTCGGTTTGTTGCACTAATACATCCTGCTTTCCGCCAGGGTACCAAGTGGGTCACGGACGATGTCCTGCAGTAGTCCGGAAGCGATTAGTATCGGCAGCTTAAGCACGCATTACCGAGACTCATAATTTCGGCGCACAAAGAATAAGATCCCGAGATTGCGATAAGGAGCAGCCCATGGAAAAGATGCCGCAAGCGCGAAGAAGCGGACTAATTATTCAGGAAGTCGATGGTGAAGTCCTGATTTACGATGAAGAATCAAATAAGGCGCACTGTCTAAATCAGACCGCCGCAAAAGTGTGGAGGTATTGCGACGGCGAGACTACCCTGGCAAACGCTTGTGCCGCGCTGTCGCGGGATCTCGAGACTCCCGTTGATGAAAAACTAGTCTGGTATGCGGTTGACCAATTCTCCAAAGATAATCTCCTGGAGAAGGACGTCGTTTTCCCGGCCTTCATAATCGGCGGCATGAACAGAAGGCAAATGGTGCGCACACTCGGATTGGCTGCGGTAGTGGCCGTGCCACTGGTCACTTCGATCGTCGCGCCCACGCCGGTCCAGGCTGCAACCTGCCAACCGCCGGGTGCGTCTTGCGGCTCATCGTCGCAATGTTGTAGTGGCTTGTGCAGCGGTCCCGGCGGTACGTGCCAGTAAAGTTTTATAATTGACAAAAAATCTGCCGCGGTCTTTAAAGGCCGCGGCATTTTTCTTTCTCGTGAACGAGTTTGTCAGCTCGCCTCACTCATCGGTTTACGCACGAGTTGGCAGCCGACTCCAACAACAGCCCGTCAGGCCGTTGGTTGGCTAGTTCTGCCGCACTGTTATAGGCGAGGATCCGGCTTCGGGCTGGCGAGAAACCGCGTCTGAGTGCGTGCCGGCGACGATGGGCGGCGGTGGCGGGTTTGCCACCAGGACTTCCAGGGCTGCATCGACCACTTCACTTATCCGCGAAACAAAAATGATCTGCAATTCCTTTCGCACATCTGCCGGCAACTCTTCGATGTCTGCCTCGTTTCGCGCGGGCAGCATGATGCGACGAATACCGGCGCGATGAGCGGCCAGTATTTTTTCTTTCAAGCCGCCGACTGGAAACACCAGTCCCGAGAGCGTGATCTCACCGGTCATGGCCGTATCGGGACGCACTCGCCGTCCGGTGTAAAGCGAGGCTAAGGCGGCCGTAATGGTCACGCCCGCGCTGGGGCCGTCTTTTGGAATCGCACCCGCCGGCACGTGCAGATGAACTCCGTAGTCTTTGAACATTTCCGGACTGATGCCAAATTCGGTCGCGTGTGACCACAGGTACGATTGCGCGGCACGCGCTGATTCCTGCATCACTTCGCCAAGCTGTCCGGTTATCGTCAGACCATGTCCGCCCGGAAGCAGTGTGGCTTCAATAAACAACACCTCGCCGCCCATTTCCGTCCAGGCCATGCCGGTCGCCACGCCTGCCGGCAGCTCCTTGCGTGCCTGCTCGGGATAGAAGCGCGGCGCACCCAGATAATCGTGCAGGTCGCCGGCATCGACGCTGACAGTTTCAGCTTCGGCCTGGGCGATTTTCAGCGCCACTTTCCGCGCGACGCTGCCGACGTTTCGTTCCAACTGACGCACGCCGGCTTCGC
>DATGYM010000046.1:0-2004 GCA_035297925.1 Pyrinomonadaceae bacterium
TCTCGCCAAATACGTCAAAAGCGGCAGGCTGCGCGTCGTGCTGCCGCAGTACGCGCTGCCGGCGGCCGATTTGTTCGTCTACTACCTCAACCGCAAGAACCAGGCGGCGCGCACGCGGGCGTTCATCGATTTTCTGGTCGAACATTTCCGGCGGTCGGAAGCTGATTTCGCGCAGGGAATGGAAGTGCCGCCGGATGCGCTGGCGGGGGAAACAGGATAATGAAACGAATGGCAAACATGGGAATCCTGTATGACCTTGAACGATGATGCGTTGCGCCAGCTGCGGACGAATGGGAGTCTCCCCGGTCGAATCAGGAAACTGGCTATCATTTCGATTGTGGCTCCTGCTGGACTCCTGCTTTTCTCGGCCATGTCATGGGTGATCATTGTCGGACTTCAACGTCTGACCAATCATTGGCTCATTCCTCATGACCCAGGCACATACATTCACATGAGTCGTATTGCCACGCTCGGGCTGCTCGACTTTCCCATCGATTACATGGCCTTCGGAGCGTTTCTCGTCAACTTCCCGATCGGCTTCATCGCCATCACTTGGTACTTGTTTTTATTTATCCTGTGTTCCAACGGCAGGGACGCTTGGCTCAAGCTTCCAAAAAAAGACCGGGCATTACGGAAACGGCGCCAGTTCGCGCTCGCAAGAAAATATGGCCAAGGTTTCCTAATCGGCTCGGCGATCTGCTTTCTGCTTTGCTTCCCTTTCATTCGCCGCTACGAGATCCTGACCACACATGCGATTCTGGTAAGACACGCCTTGGACGCTCACGAGCAGGTTTATCCTCTTGACCGCTTGAGAGAAATTCACCGCAGTGTCGTTTCCGAAAAAGGCGGCGGCGTGATCTTTTGGGATTTTAAGTTCAGCGACGGCACGTCTTTTACGATGGCCGGAGGGCCAAGCCGGCAAGCCTTGGCTCTTCTGCTTGGCCAGCCGCGCGTCACGGCCAATGTGCTGATCGTGGATGGCAGGGTCGAAAAAGCGCTTGGCAACTAAGGCGGAGACCTGCTGCAAGCTGCGCACACGAAAGCTGAGCGCTGTACTCGTCGTGAGATGCCGTAACGCCCAAACGCAAACGGCCCGGCTTGATATAAGCCGGGCCGTCGATTGCGTGGATCTGTGGTGGTGATAGGTGGACTTGAACCACCGACCCTAGCATTATGAATGCTATGCTCTAACCAACTGAGCTATATCACCAGCTGCATCACTGCTGAAACAAACACTTTTAAAACAAAATGGCTCAGCCTCGAGTGCCAAGCCATTTCGCTTGAATCCTTGGTGGTGATAGGTGGACTTGAACCACCGACCCTAGCATTATGAATGCTATGCTCTAACCAACTGAGCTATATCACCAGAACGGGGTGCATTATGCCGTCCGCACCCCGACGTGTCAAGGCTACCCCCTCAGGATCACCCTGTCCAGCCCCGCACGAATCGTCTCACGCCCGCAACGTGGCCAGATGAGCAAGCATCCGGCGCGCCGGATCCGGCCCCAGGCAATCGATCACGATCCGCTCCGGCATCGACCGCAACCAGGTCAGCTGGCGCTTGGCCAGCTGGCGCGTGGCGATGATGCCCGTCTCGCGCAGCTGGGCGCGGTCGATCGTGCCGTCGAGGTATTCCCACGCCTGGCGGTAGCCCACGCAGCGCATCGACGGCAGGTTCGGGTTTAAATCGCCGCGCGCGCGCAGGCCCGCGACCTCGGCCACGATGCCGGTGTCGTCGTGCTTGCCCAGCATCTGGTCGAAGCGCAGCGCGATGCGCTCGTGCAGCACGGCGCGGTCCGATGGCTCCAGTGCGAACGGTACGAGGTCGAACGGCAGTTCCTGCTTCTCGCGGCGCGCGAGCAGGGCGGACATCGGCTTGCCCGACAATTCATGGATCTCCAGCGCGCGGTTGATGCGCTGGGCGTCGTTCGGCGCTGGCCATTCCGGCCGATCGGCTCGAGTGGTCGTGGCAGCCCGGCAAGTGGACGTTCGGCGACCTGCTCC
>DATGYM010000047.1:0-11721 GCA_035297925.1 Pyrinomonadaceae bacterium
GTCCAGCCCCCGCCGAAGCCATCGAAGGAATCGGCTAATCCATCTTCATGAAAGCCGTTAGTGATGAACGCCGCGAAGACAATCGCGAAGAAGACGGAAGCAGGTAGTGGAAGAACTCTCTGTAAAACCACAAACACGAGAGCGGCGCCGTCGCCTACTATTACTCCGACCAGAGGAAAGAAAGCCGCCGCCTTGCCGGTGTCTGTCTTGGAGCTGTTGAGAGCTCGCGGGACGGGTAGTCGAGTCAGGAACTGAAGGGCAATGAAGAAGCGTTGGACCATATCATGCGTTGGCTCTTACTCTTTGTTGCTCACTCCCGCACCCGCGAAAGTTGCCATCTCACTAAGCAGCTTCGCCGCGCCTTCAAGAATGCTCATCGCCAAGGCCGCTCCGGTGCCTTCACCCAGTCTCATCGACAGATCGAGCAATGGTTGCTCGCCGATAAATTCAATCAAAGCTGTATGCCCGCGTTCTGCCGATCGATGTCCATTAAACAAATAATCACGGGCGTTCGGTTGTAGCCTTAGAGCTAGTGCTGCCGCCGTCATGCTAATGAAGCCATCGGCGACGATCGGTAAATGCTTTGCCGCCGCACCGAGCACGATTCCGGCCATCACGCCAATTTCCGCGCCGCCAACTTTGGCAAGTACGTCTATGGCATCGTCAGCTTCAGGATGGTTGATTTCGAGAGCGCGACGAATTACCTCGATTTTGTGAGCCAGACCAGCATCATCAATACCAGTTCCTCTGCCAGTTACCGTTTCGGGATCGCACTCGAGCAGGACGGCAGTAATAGCGCTCGCCGCCGTCGTATTTCCTATTCCCATTTCGCCGATACCAATGAGGTTGACTCCATCATTGGCTGAGGCCTGAGCTAACTGAATGCCTTTCATTAAACACGCTTCTGCTGATTCGCGTGTCATCGCCGGGCTAACGGCGAAATTGGCCGTGCCACGCACTACCTTCGCATGAATCAATTCAGCGCGATCGCTAAGATCCGCATCGACACCGGCGTCAACAACCCTTACTTCGATTCCTCCCGCACGACCCAACACATTGATGGCCGCCCCGCCTCGCAAAAAGTTGTCAACCATCTGTGGCGTGACTTCGCGCGGATAGGCACTAACGCCCTCGATCGTTACGCCGTGATCTCCGGCGACGACATAGATTCGCTTCTTCGTGACGACTGGAATGGCGGTCTGCTGAATCCCGGCCAGGCGGTTGGCGATCTCTTCGAGGCGTCCCAAACTGCCCGGTGGTTTTGTGAGGGTCAGTTGCCTCTCGCGAGCTGCATTCAGCCATGCCTGGTCGATGGGCTCAATTTGCTGACATACTTGCGCGATAAACGAAGAAGGATTGTCCATTTTTTGATACGAGCTAAGGTAAATCGCGCTCAAGCAGTTGGCTTCAATTGCAAAGGCAGACCGGCAACAAGCAGATACACCTCATCGGCAGCGGCTGCGAACTCCTGGTTCACCCGTCCGAGCAAGTCTCGGAACACTCGCCCCAGGCCTGTCTCGGGAACGACACCCAGTCCCACCTCATTCGACACACAAATGATCGTTTGCTGCCGGGTGCGAGCCAGCGCCAGAAAATTGCGAGTGACGCGACGCACAAACTGTTCACACTCATGCTCGTCTTCGTGGCGCATGAGCCAATTGGAAACGAACAATGTAAGGCAATCTACGATTACGATTCGAACCTCACTCGCTTGTCTGAGTGCGTCATCAATCTGACAAGGCTCTTCAATGGTTCGCCAGTTGGTTGGCCTTTCCGCTCGATGGCGCGCAATTCGTTTCGTCAAGTCTTCGTCTAACCCTTGCGCCGTCGCAATGAAACAGACGTCACTACCGGAAGCGCGTTCGCTGTCCTGCGCCAGTCTCATAGCGTACGCGCTCTTACCGGCTCGCGCCCCGCCGAGAAGCAGAATCATCCGATCACTATTGGTTAGGTTCTGGGACATAGGTCTATGGACCGCTTAACTAGATAGCGGCATGCTTTACTGGTTTCTGTAAGGGCGGCAGGCCCAGCGCCGCGTTCGCTTTTTCCTTCGGCAGCGAGCCTTGTTCAATCTCTTGATTCATTGCGTGCGCTAGGATCGCGTGCAATTGGCGCAATCCTCCTGTCGACGCCACCGGGCCAGGTTGAAAGATGTATGCTGACTTCACTTCGTAAAAAACATTGGCGCGACAATGCCATCCGACGCGCTCTCGGCAAGTGTTTCAATAGCTGCCCGAGTCACTTCCGCTTCGTCCAACTCCTCGGTGTCGCGACCTACGATGCGCGCGACTTGTTGCCGCGCTGAAAGCAAGTCGTGTTTCAGTAGAAAGCGTCTCACGGCACGCGCCTCGTCGAGCAATGAACGGGTAGCGAGCGTCGATGCCGCGAGGTAGACGGATACAACGAAGGCCAGCGCGGGATTAGATTCAAACCCCTTAACCAAAGCAAAACGACCCAACCGCCGATTCCAAACACGCTTACCAAAATCACGGTTAACACTAGCCCGGCGATGAACTCGCTCCCTGGCGCGCGGCTGACGGTAATAGTCAACTCCGCTGAAGTTCCCTAACACCTTGCCGTTGATGACAACTTGGGAACCAACATCGGAAGTTGGTTTAAGTAAGATCGGATTCATATCAACGTGCGGCTCCACTCCAGCGGCCTCCGCTTGCATAGCCTGTGCGCGTCCAATCTCATGGCCTTCTCGCGTGGCAAACGAGTTGAGCGCCATGGTTTGGGCTTTGAATGGAGCAACGTCGAAGCCATCCTGGCGCAGGATGCGACAGAGCGCCGCAACCGTGAGCGATTTGCCCGCGTCAGAAGCCGTGCCTAACACCATCAAGGCTCGCGCCGTCATGACTTATTCTCGACTTGTCGTTTCCTGCTGATGGAACGCAGCAACTCTCCGGCGCGGGCTTCGCCAGCTGCGCCATAGCGATCGAAGTGAATCAGACCCGCGAGCGGCGCGCGGCGCTCCCAACCTTTGATTTCCAGGTCGGGCTCGGTGCCAAACTCCGTGACGTAACCCACACAGAGATAAGCGAGGGGCATGACAGTCTTCTGGAATGCCGAGCGCCGTGCGTAGCTCATCAACGTCAAGGATACTGACCCAGCCAACGCCGACGCCTTCGGCTTGGGCCGCCAGCCAGAGGTTCTGCACGGCGCAAACTGTCGAGTAAAGGGCAGTCTCACGCATCGTCTGTCGCCCGAGTCCATGTCCACGCACGGTCGCTTCATCGCAGGTGACGCAAAGATTGCTGGGCGCTTCAAGTATGCCCGCCAACTTCAGCGTCTCGTACAAAGCGCGACGATCATCCTTATAGATCTGAGCCGCCGCGCGACTAGCGCGATCGAAGATCTCGTAAACAGTTTGGCGGACTTCTCTATCGCGGACGACGATGAAACGCCACGGCTGCATAGCCCGGCTGAAGGGGCGTGGTGGGCCGCGTCGAGCAGGCGCGCGAGCACATCGTCCAGTACCGTCGTCGGGCTCAAAGAACGAGCGCACATCCCGCCGCTCGTAGATCGCGCGATAAAGTCCGCGACGTTCTTCCTCGCTGAATCGATGTACGCACTTATCCATGCTTGCTTTGGCCCTCATCACCTTCCCGCGCATTACATTGCCGAGTAGCGTTGTTGTCTTCTTAGTAACAAGAGAAATACCGGGCCGCCCACCAATGCCGTAATCGCTCCCACAGGCAGTTCACCCGGCGAGATCGCCACTCGTGCCAGCGTGTCAGCGAGTATCAGAAAGGCCGCGCCCAAGAGGAACGAGGCCGGCAGCAGGACGCGTACATCCTGACCGTAAAGAAGTCGCGCCGCATGCGGCACGATGAGACCAACGAAACCGATCGTACCGCCAACTGAAACAGTCACACCAACGATCAAGGAGCTAGCTATGAAGACCATTCGTTCCGTACGCCGCACGTCCACGCCGAGGCTCGCCGCCGACTCTTCGCCCGTCGCCAAAAGATGCAAGTCACGCGCATTGGCGGCCAGAACCAGCCAGCCTGGAATCAGGAAGATGAGCATCTTCCAAATCAGGTCAAAGCCAACCACATCTAGGCTGCCGATCAACCACCGCAGAATCTGCAAAGCCCGACCGTAAGAAGCAAGATACTGAATCACTAGAACCCCGGCGGAAGCGCAAAGATTCAGCACGACACCGGCCAGGAGCAATGCTCCAGGGAGCATAACTCCACCTCCAGATCGCGCCAGCCGATAGACCAGAAACACCGAGAGGCCTGCACCGGAAAAGGCCGCAATGAAGATTAGCGGCACGCCCGCGAGACTAAGTCCAAGGCCGAAAGCGATCGCAATGCTTGCGCCCAACGCTGCCCCGCCTGAGACACCAAGCGTGAAAGGCTCGGCAAGAGGATTGCGAAAGAGCGCTTGCAGTGCGGCTCCAACCATCGCCAGAGACGCGCCGACCAGGCCCGCCATTACGACCCTCGGTAAGCGCAGGCGGAGGAAGACGGCGCGCGCGATCGGATCGCTTCTGAGGGCCGCCAGACCAAGTGGCTGGTAGCCGACATAAAGACCGATCAAGAGCGCGATGATAAGAAAGACAATCAAGAGAGGCAACGCAACCCGCAACCGCACTCCTACGCGTGCCCGATTGGTTAGAAGCGGCTTGTCGACTATGGCGCCCGGCGTCGCCAAGTCGGCTCCGTTCAACTTTAGGGTGTCGGATTCCCTTAGACCTTTGCTTGGGCTTGAAGGCATCACAATTCCGACCACACAAAAGTGCGCCCCTCTCTACGCATGGTCCGTACGGGTGCGTCATAAACGTCACTCAGCACCCTGTCGTTAAGTACCACTTCGGGCGGTCCACTCGCGACGATGCGCCCGCATTTCATGGCGAAGAGCAAATCAGCAGCGGAATCGAGCAGCATCAACTCATGTGTGATCATAAGCACCGCAATGCCTCGCTCATCTCTCAATCGGCGCAGTGCCCGCGCCAGTTGCGTGCGATGTTTCAGATCAAGCGCGCTCGCCGGTTCATCCAGCAACATCACTTCCGGCTGCTGCGCCAGAGCGCGAGCGACTGTCACTAGTTGGCGCTCGCCACCCGACAACTCCGTAATGTGGCGCGCGGCGAGGTGTGCGGCGTCAAGCGCAGCGAGCGCTGCCAACGCTATCTGTTCATCGCGGGCGCTCTCAAAGCGAAAGCGGCCGCTGTACGGGCTACGGCCCGTTAAAACCACCTCAACAGCCGTGAAAGGAAAAACCGTGGCCACCGATTGCGGAACATACGCGATTCGCTTTGCTCGATCACGTGCGTGCAGAGTTGAAAGGGGAGCACCATCGAAGATCACCTCACCGCCGGCAGGCTCAAGTAGTCCGGCCAGCAAACGAATCAGCGTTGACTTGCCAGACCCATTCGCGCCGATAAGCGCCCCCATCGCACCGCGCGGAAGCGCTACCGAAACATCGGCAACCGCGGGTAAGGATGAATACGCGAAGCTCAGATGTTGCGCTTGGATAAGCGGTCCGTCAGCATCGACTAGCGCACCTGCGCCAGCAATCTGAGTCGCCGTTGTCGTAGCAGGGTCACCCTTCATCAGTGAAAACTCTCCGGGTGGAGCGCCCGCGCGAACACTTGCGCGGTATGTCCGATGAACTGGCTGGGATGAATTACCGATGGATCAGTCATCGAGTAAATCCTCCTTTCGCGCACGGCACGTATTTCTTCAAGTTCACTCCATACGGCTACCGGGTCTTCACCGAAATTCCCCTTCGAGCCTTGGACCATGTCAATGACTACTTCAGGATTTAGAGTTAGTACTGCCTCCTTCGTAATCTTGCCGTAACCATGTTCAGCTTGCGGAGCGATTGATTCGCCGCCCGCAATACTGATCAGCTCGTCGAGATAACTTCCGCGCGTTGCGGTGTAAAGGTCGCGGATCGTACCCGGAACGCGATCGACGACACACAGCACGCGAGGACGCTGGCGATCAGCGACGGCCTTTCGCACCGCATCGATCTCGCCCTGTGTTTTGCTTGACAGATCTGTCGCCTCTATCTCATGGCCGGTCGCGCGACCGATCTCTCCGAATGACGCTAGAATGTCAGCGAGACTTTGGCTCTTCACGAAGAGAGATCGCACGCCGAGCCCGTTCAGCTTATCTCGCAGAAATGACTCTTGCGCATCAACCCCAATGACAAAGTCCGGCTTGAGCGCCATCAACTGCTCCAAATTAGTCTTGTCCCAACCGCTAATCCGCGGCTTGTTCTTAACGTCATCGGGGTACGTGCAGTATTGTGAGACGGCAACGACTTGTGGCCAGGCGCCGATGCCGTAGAGAATCTCGGTCACGCTAGGGCTTAGGGAAACGATACGCTCCGGGCGTGGTTCGACCCTCGCTTGCGGTTGCAGCCCTTGCCGGCCGCCACAACCTGCAAAGAGCAGAATCAATAGGATACGGAATGCGGCTACAAACACCGACCTACTTGGTTTCCTCATTGACATCAAAGTCCTTTGCTTCGGCTCCTAGGTGCCTACCCCAATCAGCGAGACGCAGCATCTTCTTTAAGGAGTGGTCCGGTTCTATCTGGCGTATTGATCTGCTCCTTGGAAATGTAGGGAGACGTAAGGCTCGTCGCCAATCACCCAACTGTCATGCGGAACAGGCGGCACATAGAACAAGCTACCGGAGTTGAGCTCAACTTCGGTTCCATCCTTCATCACTACAATCGCGCGCCCAGAAAGAACCATTCCGACGTGTTCAACTTCACAGAGCGGCGTGCCAACCATTGGACTTACATGCTCAGTCCATCTCCAACCGGGTTCATAGCTTGCCCGACCAATGGTCATCCCGCCGAGACGCACAATCTCCAGCTTTCCTTTCTCAAACACGCGCGTTTCATCTGGAACCTCGAACCTCTTCAATATTGCCTCTGACATTCTTTGTCTCCTTTGCGGGTTTTCAGTGATGCTGAAGTCTTACGACTTCTCATGCAAAGTATCGTTTATGCGAAAATAGGAAGCCGGCATCAAGGTAGTAGTCCACGTTTTCGACGATAGGCACTGCTTCACCTGTGCTGACCGCCTTCCACCGGCGCTCAAAAGACAAACATTGCGCCGGCGCGGCCCGTTCGTCCCGGCGTGCAAAACCCGCTCTCGAAATACTCGCGGTCGAAAAGATTGTCCACATAACCAAAGAAGCGCAGCGAGCGCGATTCTTTAACCGGCAGTGTGTAGCTTGCGCCCACATCGACCTTGGTCAATCCACGGAAGCGATAAGCACGGCTGGCAAAGGTCAATGGGTCAAAGACTGCCCCGAGATAATTGCTCGATGCCGACAAGTCAAAATTAATCAGGAAACGATGATCAAAGCGCTGGGTGGCAACCAGCGAAAATTGATTATTGGGAACAACGAGCGAACGAAGAGTGCCAGGTACTTGAGGCGTGCGCTCCAAACCTTTCGTATACGTGTAGGCAGCTGAGAGACTCAGCGTGCGCGTCGGTGTTGCCGTCAAACTCAGCTCCACACCGCGAGCGATACCTCCGTTAGTATTTCGATACCCGCCAAAGCGACCGAAGGGATCGGTGGCCGGATTAATCACGCCGGAGAAGTCAAAGATAATCACTTCCTGAAGCCGCGTGTAGAAGTAAGTCGCCGAGGCCCGCAAACGGTTTCGGTAGAGCGCCTGGTCAACGCCCGCATCAAGAGCGATTGAACGATCGGGTCGCAAACGCGGATCGCCAAAGACCGAGAAACCAAAGAAGCTGTCGAAGAATGTACCGAAACGTTCGAAAAGCGATGGCGCGCGGTAACCGTTACCTGCGTGAGCGCGCAACTTTGTGCCTGACGAGCGAAAGAGATAGGCGATGGAGCCATCGCCAGTGTAAGCCGTCGGCGGTGGCCGAAAAGTGATGCCCCGGTAAGGTGCGGACGCGGCCGGCGTGAACAGCGGTTGTTGCAATCTGAAGAACTGAGCGCGAAAAGCGCCAGAGATTTGCAGTCGATCTTCCATGAACCGCAATTGATCCTGGACAAAGAGCGCGTGGCTTCTCTGCGTCACATCAACGTTTGAGTTGTTCGCGGGGTTGACGTCGAAGGATGGATTCTTGAAGTTTTCGCTTTCAAACTCGTAACCACCGGTGATGAAGTTGGCGCGTCCGGCCCGCGCATCGAAACGCGCGTTCAGAGTATGAATCCGCCCATCGAAATCCGATCGCGTGTTGCTGCCAACTGGTTGAAAACCAACTCCCAGTGGTCCATTGATGCTACTCCGATTCGTCGCCAGGCCTTGATAGCTGATGGTGTAGCCGAACCTCTCAGTTGGCCGCTGCGTGAAAATGACCGCGCCGGAAAAGAAGCTTGCCTTTCGCAGGTTGTCGGGATCGTTCGCCGAGGGGATGAAAGTAGCGCTGCCAACATTCAGCTGCGAGGTGGGAACGCCCGCTTCAAATTGACGCAACTCGGTAAGCGAGAGCGGTACAGCTTCGATGATGCCAGTCGCAGGAAGAGTGCCTATTCCCTCCGGACTGTTGTTCAGTTGTAACCGAGAGTTGGCGGCATAGATACGGCCTGAGAGTGTGGTCGTGGCTGAGAGGCGAAACAAAATGCGTCCTTGTCCACTCGTATTACGCTCCTCATCCTGGCCATCAACCCCGCGCGTGACATTCAGATGTGAAAAGCCGGCGCTATAAACAAGGCTGTTGTTGCGTGAGCCCTCAGCCACCTGGCCTCGACCGCGAAACATTTCCAGCCCGCCACCTTCTGCGAGCAGGTTGCCGTGGATGGAACCTCCCCCTTCATCGGTTACAACATTGATGACGCCGCCGATGGCATTCGAGCCGTAGAGCGACGAGCCCGATCCGCGCAGAACTTCAACCCGGCTAATATCAGTGACAATCAAGTCCTCCAGGAAACCCGAAGCATCACCCTGCGTGGAGGCAGCATCGCGGAAACGAAGACCGTCAATCAACACAGCTGTACCTTCGCTGCCTAGGCCCCGTGTCTTGATAGAGGTGAATGAGCCCGGACCGCCAAGCTGTTGCACGCGTAAACCGGGCACTGTGCGCAACGACTCCGCAATCGCAGACTCATCGCGGTCGTCTATCTCTTGCCGATCCACAACCGCGACGGCCTTTGATACCTCATCCACCGATTGCGGAGTGTCGGAGGCGGTGACCACAACCGTGCTCCGCACACCTGACAGCTCCAACGGAATGTCGAGCGTTGCTGCTTGTCCTCGCTCAACAGTCACCCGCTGTGCACTCGCGGACGAAAACCCTTCCGCCTGCGCTTCCACCAGATACTCCCCTGGAGCAACCCTCTCAAAACGATAAGTGCCCGTCGAGTCCGTGGTTGTTGCCAGACTGAAATTGCGCTCACGCGCATAAAGTGTTACGGACGCGCCCGGCAGGCTCGCACCTTGGGGATCTTTTACACGGCCAGTGAGGCTCGTATTGCTATTGCCCTTTGTCTGTGCCAACGCCGGCGCTGACTTTGTGAGCGCGAACGCGAGCGCGAATAGGATCACAATCAACCTTCTTCTGTTAATTCTCTTCATGATTCAAGTGTCTCCTTCTCCTCCCCTTCGGAAGAGTGGCAAAGACGCGCTTTGTAGAGGCCGGTCTCCTGACTCACGGCCAAAATGCATTACCTACTTTCCGCGCCTTCCCATCCAAGTGGGACAGTGGCTTTTTCGTCGCGGATTTCGTTGCCGTTCACAGTTGCGAGGGCAGTGGCGGCATTGCACCGCTCTTCCCGTTCACCTCTACCGCATCCAGGTTGTCAAAAAAGATCGGCAAAGAACGCAGAATGGTCTTCGTCTCTGGCCGTTCGAAATGTCGGTGTCACTTAACGAATTAGTAAGCACCTCATCCACTCTTAACTCTGCACACGAAGGCCGCGCCGCCTCAAAGCAGCCATCAGAGCAATTGAAATTGTTGTTTTCCCGACACCGCTATGAGTGCCGGCGATAACCAAGGAAGGCGGTAACATGCCGCGGTCTCCGTTTCATCCAATTTTCAAGCAAGATGGAACGGCGGCCGGTTTACGAAACGGGAATTGGGAACGGGTAGGAGCGTTGAGTATGTACAGCTGAAATAAAGACGCCCTCGATCTCCCATGCAGAAGATCGAGGGCGTCCTAGAGTTCACTGTTTGCCGGCTCAGGTAATTGCTGCACGATTGAAACTCGCTGGGGCCATTACACTGATTTCAGCAACTCGACGCCACTCGCCCTTTCCCGGAGCGTATGTGGTCGCTTCCATCTAACAGCAGGCAAGGTTTCCTGACTCCCGGCTCGAACGCGTCGCTTCGCGGCCTTCCCAATCTCAGTATGAGATCAGTGACCATCATCATGGAAGCTACGCAATCGCCGGTACACAGTGGCGGGAACCGTGCGGGCTTTAAACCCGCTTCCCTTGTCACCCTCTATGGGCACCTGTGACGGTCAACCCAGTATCCTCTCGGATACCAGATTGAAATAGCGATCTAACTATTAAAGTTCCAAAGAACAAGACTCGCTACGTTCTTCTTATAGCGCGAGCGAACCGCACTGTATAACCTGCCATGCCGTGCCGTCAAGCTGGGCGTGGGATCGCTGACCCTCGATCCATAAGTATTCAGATCCTAAGGAAGCAGCTTCGCAGAGATCTATTTCACCTGTGGAGACTGACATTCGCGGAGAGAGACTTGCGGGAGATCTCTAACGTTCCTTGCTTCTTCACTAGGAATCATCGAGGTAATTGGAGCGGGCGACGAGGCTCGAACTCGCAACTTTCAGCTTGGGAAGCTGACACTCTACCATTGAGTTACGCCCGCTCAGGCGAAACGAAGAGGGCCAAAGTATGAATCATGAGAAGGCTTACTTCAAGTAGTTGTCTACCAGATCCTGCCAGCGGCCTTGTGATTTCAGCACCAGCTCGATCACTTCGCGCACTGCACCTCGGCCGCCTTCCGCCTGCGTAACATAATGGGCTACTGAGCGCGTCTCCGCGACAGCGTCAGCGACGGCGACCGCGAGTTCTACTCGTTGCATGAGAGGAATGTCCGTGAGATCGTCGCCGACAAAAGCTACTTCATTCTCATCGATGCCGGCCCTTTGCAATATTTGTTCGAAGGCTGCGACTTTTTCCGGATTACCCTGGCGCACAAACTCGATTCCCAGCTCTGCCGCTCGGCGCGCTACCGCCCTGGAATCGCGACCGGTGATGATTCCTGACTTCAGACCGGCCTGATGCAGCAGGCTCAGCCCCAGGCCGTCATGAGTGTTGAAGCTCTTTTGTTCAGCGCCATCTTCGGTCAACCACAGGCGACCGTCAGTCAGTACGCCGTCGCAATCCATCAACAGCAACTTTACGCGCGCGGCGCGCCGTTCGATCGAGGCGAAATCGTCCATGACAGTTAGTTGACCTCGAAAAGTTCTATGCCCTGAAGTTTCCAGCTGCTGCCGTTGCGAGCCAGGATTAGAACGGCCGTTCCCGAATGCTGGACGCCCAACTGCTTGGTTTCAAGGCTGACATCGGCAGCCACCAGGTTGGCGTCAAGTTGTTCCGTGCGCAGAACTCGAGTCTGCCAGATTTCAGGTTGCGTGCCGACGACGCCATTGATAAAGCGAACCAGCTCTCCTGAAACTACCCGGGATTCAACTTCAGTTTTCTTGCCACTCAATATTGCCTGGTCGAGTTGGGCGACAAAACTGCGAACGGCGGGATCGACCTGCAGAGTGTTGGCCGCAGTCTCTGCCCGAATCCGACCGG
>DATGYM010000048.1:0-2439 GCA_035297925.1 Pyrinomonadaceae bacterium
AATCTAAAAGAGAAATCCCAGCCGGAAAGAGCAAGACGACGCATAAGGGAAGGGCGATCGTCGGCGCCGCTTGGGCAAAGCCTCGCAGTAGCAAATTCTCAAATTGGACGCCTGGAAGGAGGAATCGAAGCACAGCATACACGACACCGGAAAACACCACACTGACCCACCAGGGGCATTGGCTCAACAGGTCCAATAAATTGTCCCCATGCTGGGCCATTTGTTACTCCGTGTTTGTCTCGCCACTAATTATAGGGTTATTTGGCAACCCGACCAATTTAATTTTGTTCGCATGGGAAAAGGGAACAGGCTACTTTTCGATTGAAGCATTGACGGTCGCTGTGGTAGAAGGCCCTCGTGCCGAGAATTTCCACGCGGACAGCAGAGCGGTTATGCCTACCACGTGATTAATCGTGGCAACGGACGCGGCACGCTATTTCACAAATCGCAGGACACGAAGTATTTCTGTCTCTCCGCACTGAAGCGAAGAAACGACATAGGCTAAAGTTGTTTGCTTTTTGCCTAGTGCCCAATCACTTTCACCTCGTTGTTGAACGGACCACCCAACCGCTTTGAGTCAATTCATACAGTGGCGGCTCACGAGTCATGTTCGCCGATATCATCAGCACTACGGTGGCAGCGGTCATGTTTTGGCAGGGGCGGTTTAAAGAGCTTTCCGGTGCAACGCGATGAACATCTGATCATCGTATAACGGTACGTTTTGCAGAACCCGGTGCGTGCTGGGTTGCCGAGCACAGCGCAGGAATGACTTTGGTCAAGCTTGCGGCGCCCACATATCTAGTTGATGCGTGTCCCTTGGACGAGGAGGAGCAATTTGGAAGCATGCTGCGCCCGCGCGGCCGTCCGCGCAACCGGAAGAAAAGTAACCTGTCCGCTTTATGATCCCAAGTTGCTGATGACGTTTAGCAGTATGACGCGAAGTTTTCGTAGAGTCGCTGTGGACGCCGTTTGTAGCACCGATCGAGCGTCGCGGAATCCGGGTTCTACGGCGGACGAGGGTTCACCTTAGCGCCTCGGTGGCTAAAGAGAAATCAAAAATTCGCTCCGTGGGCACGGGTTCTTTGATGTGTAAGGCTTCGCGGCCAGTATCGACAATTTCTTTGGCCGTTTCCCGATTTACGATTCCGGTCAGTGAAATCGTACGGACATCGTCTTCGTACATGCGCCGCGTAAGCTTGGCATCCTTGACCCCGAGCTTTTTCTGAATATAGGGGATCATAATCTCTGGATTGTCCTGATAAAACTTTAAGGCACGGTCCCACGTGCGCAGAAAACGGACGATATTTTCGCGGTTTCCTTTAATGGCAGCGTCCGTTGCAACCACGCCGGTTTGAAGATACCGCATGTAGTCTTTGCCTCGCCCCATGACCTGAAAGCCCCGGTCGATAGCGAAATAGGTGGTGGGAGGCGTCACCATGGCTCCAGCAACCTTGCCGCTGAGCAAAGACTGAAGCCGAGCCGTCGTATTCATGCTGAGCAGCGTCACATCTTTTTCCGGATCGAGTCCTTTGGCCTGGAGAATCCGTCGCATGATCACCGCGGCGGTTCCCTCCACAGAGCCCACTGAGATTGCCTTGCCTTTGAGATCCTCGGGAGATTTGATGGATGGGGCGACAATCAACTCGTGAACAGGGCTATCATGAGTGACGGAAATAACCTTGACGGGAACGCCGCGTAGGGCTGCAGCCAAGCCGCTGCCCGCGTGGCAGGTGAGGTTGATCTCGCCGGCCATGAGGCTGCTTATGCCGATGATTCCCCGCACAATGAGGACCTGCAAATCCAATCCCTCCTGTAAAAACAAACCCTTCTCTTGACCGTAGTAGAGATGGACATAACTGAGCGTGGGGCCAGGGATGCTTACGTAAAAGGGCTCTGCGGCTGCGGCTTCAGTCGCGGCTCCTCGGGCGTTCAATAACGTCCCGAGCGCGACGACAAAGGTGAAAACGACTAATTGATGGCTTGCTTTCATAGGGAAATCCTCATGACAACGAGTTGATTTTTGATACTACGCGAGAGCAGACAAGAGCAAGAGCGGAACCGGAAGTCCGGGTCTGACCCAGGAAACTGCGAAAGGCTCAGGTCTTCAATTTTGCTGTATGGATTCAGGCAATGCAAAGCGGCGTGAGACCGATGGCTCAGCGGAACGAAAATTTTCTCAACGCCTTTCTTATGTGTCGCTGTGTCGGTCTAAACGGTCCGGAATGAGAACGCACAGAACGGACGATCCCGACTGACGAGAACTATGCCAACGTTCACATAATGGATCGATGAGCCGCTAATCAGGGAAGCCGCAATCCTACCGATGAAGATCTTCAAGCGCTTCGTGCTGATGGTTTTGCGATTGCAGTCTCGCTGCTGGTCGAGAGCATACAGCCGCCGCGATACGACAAGCAATCAGCCCAGACCGCCGAGTGGTCC
>DATGYM010000049.1:0-1557 GCA_035297925.1 Pyrinomonadaceae bacterium
CAATACGAAAATGGCCGTATACAACATTTACGCATTCTGTGACTGCGGTCAGGTGCACTCACAGGGAGTATTGATTTACCTTCACGACGGTCCAGCTGAAAAACAAAGCATTGGAGACACATTCAGCGGTAACGAACTTCCGCCTCAACTACGTGGGGTACCCAACCGCTCAGTTAGGTGTCCAGTAACCGGGAAAGCATTTTATCAAAAGGACCCTTACAAATTGTTCTTGGTCCCAACTGAAGGCTAAGCGGCCGACGACCGCTCCAGATTGCTCAGCCCCGCTCAAAAAGAAACGGTGGAGCGATGTGGACCGCCGCGTTGTGACTGCCAGTGTTCAAACACGTCACGCAGCGTAATATTGACCATCAGTCGGTAAGAATTACGCCGTGCGGCAAAACGTCACATCGCAACAGTGATAGCAAGAAGGTCACCTTTGCACACTTTATTTTGCGTGTGGATTTTGTCACCATCCGCCGCTGGCATACTCCGTGCATTTCTACAATCGGCATGTCGGATTTTCCTCGTGATGGTTTGATGGAATGCGCTGGTTGTGGGCATTGCTCTATCCACGCCGTTTCCGAGTATCCACCGCTGGGCACTCCCGCTGACAAAATCCATGTGGTGCGCGGCACACGACTCGCTTCAATGCTATGTTCAAATCCAGCGTGTGGCTGCTACACCATTTACGCTCCATCAGCTTTAATCGCGGACTCACTCACCGAACGATTCAAGTCGAAAAAAACCTGAGCTAAGGCTGAACGTTCCACCTGCGCCGCGATCTTGAGGCAGAATTGTACGCCGCCATCAGGCAACCTCAGCGCCTCGCCATAAGCGGCTAGGTTGCCAGCGAGCTGTTCTGTTAACTGCCCAGCGAAAGCCGCAAACACGTCAATGTCTGAAGGGTCAATAGTTTTTACCCGGGCGAGTATGAAGACCGATCGCATTTACCTCGGGCGCCACCTCCGTATTCGAGTGGACACCTGTAGCATAAAACACGAAAGCGGTTTCAACCAGCGTATAAAGCTTTATGACAGATCGTTCGCGTTCAGAGCGATCTCGTCCTGGCAGGTCGAAATTTATTCGGTTGGTGGTCTCGGCTTTATCTTGCGATCGCGTGAACCACGTTCCTTTTTACAGAGGATCAACCGCTTTGGTTCCCTGAGCCTAGTTAGATGCGACGAGTTCACAAAAAGTTGCAAAGCAGATGAAACTTCTAATTTAAGTTGCAGCTAAGATGCGCATTGGCTTCAGGATCGATCGGCTCTTTGGGAGCCTGGCCTGCAAAGCGCCAAGGCTCCCAACGGTGAACGATGTCCCCACGCCGCATTTGCGAGGTCCTAACGCTTTCCAGAAATGCCGGGCGAATTATAATGCCACTCGTCCCCTTTCTCCTTCATGGCACCTGCATCTTTCACATCGCCCTTGCTTTTCATGGCGTCCTTATCCGTAGCCGTACGCTTTCCAGAAATGCCGGGCGAATTGTAATGCCCGTCGTCGCCTACTTGAGCTAGAGCAAGGGGCGCCAATCCCAAGCTCAAAACAAAGCCCGCCGTT
>DATGYM010000050.1:0-20423 GCA_035297925.1 Pyrinomonadaceae bacterium
CTTCCTGAAGAAATGGCGAGTCCAGGCCAAGGTCCACCTGGATATGTCCCTCCTGCTGATGGACACCCTCGTCAAACTCCGTGCCATGAACCAGAAACTTCACTGGAGACGGCTGCAGCGTCCACTCTCCAGTCCCGGTCACCACCCACAGATCCCAAAAAGCCTCAAACAGGTAAGCGTAATCTTCGTGCAACAGGTCGGACGCGATGAGCACAGCGGCCTCGGCGGAAACTCCAGGTGTAAATCTGCGTTCGAGGATGGTTGGCTCATTCCAGGAAACCGGGTGGAGGGCCAAATAGGTGATTCCCGGCCGCGCCACAGAAAACGGAAATTGGCGCATCACGTTGAGCGCATGAGGCAGCATGTCGTCCACCTCAAAGGAGGGAAACCATAGGTTCAAGTAGAGAGGATCAGCCATGCCAGACTCGTCATTAACAGTGCGCAGTTTATTGTAAATCGTCCCACACAGTCACGTGGAGGTTGACCCGAAACAAATCATGAGGCGCGGCGACAACCCCGGGGAGAGCAGGGCGGACCTGCGTTCACGACCGCCAGTTCACCACCGTTCGCGCATAGTCCGGCGGAGTACGCAGGAAACCGGCAACCCCGATAAAAAGCTCGTCATCGGTGGCTGTCTTTTGACACTGTTCCAGCCGCGCTGTTAACATCAAACCTCAGTCGCAGGCCCCCACCTCATCATCGTGGTCCCCGTCGTCTAGCCTGGCCTAGGACATCGCCCTTTCACGGCGGTAACACGGGTTCAAATCCCGTCGGGGACGCCAGTTTAGAACCAACAACTTCCAGCCATTCGCTCGAAAAGCCGTAGGCACAAAAAGGCACAAGTTTCCGTAGCAATTCACGTCCCTAATTTAGACGCCGGTTATCTAAGCAGTCTTCGCGCCCGGAAAGAACTGCGTGACGACGGCGGTCTGAGCCGCTCGCTTCGCGGGCGTAACAGCTTGAGTGTATGTGTCGAGTGTCACGCGTGTGGACGCATGCCGAAGGAGTTCCTGCATGACCTTTATGTCTGCTCCGTTTGCCTTCAGCAACGTTGAATAGGAATGTCGAAAGGTATGCCAGCCAATTCGTTTGGTGATTCCCACCTTCACCGCTGCCGGCCGAATGTAATGTCGTAAGAGGGCCTGTCCCCAGAAAGGGAACTTCCCCTGGCGGACTGAACTGGCGAAAACCCAGTCCGTCGGTTGACGGAATCGCGCAGAGCGACGCCAAGTACGAAGGGTACGAACCAAACGTGGATCGAGGGGGACCGGCTTTTGGGACGCTTCTGTTTTGCACGGGCCGACTGATTGTTTAACGATGGATCTCAGGACACTAACCTGTCTTCCCGCGAAGTCGACGTCTTGCCACTTTAGACCGAACAGTTCGCTCATGCGAAGCCCCGTGCCCGCAGCCAAGAGAACAAGAGTCCTCTCTCTGTTCCGCAAACTGTGAACGAGTCGGTTGATTTCGGAAGGCAGGAGCACTTCCGGCACAGTGCGCCGCTTGGCACTTTGGCGGACGAGGGTGATGGGATTGTGGTCTGTGAAGTCGTGTCGTCTCGCGTGGTTAAAGAGCACGCTCATCAGATTCCGAATCTTGGCTCGACTGGCTCGGGCGAGTGGAAGCGTGCGGAGCCACAGTTCAACCTCGACTGCCCTGATCGCGCTGAGATTGGTGGCTCCCCACCTCGGCACGATCCACTTTCTCAGGTAGCCCTCGTATGTGACCCTCGTTGATAAGGTCTTCCATTCGTTGTCGGCGGCGAGTTCTCTCTGGCGAAAATGCTCGATAAGTTCCGCGAGTCTCAACGGTTTCGTCTTCATTCGGCGATCATTAATATTGATGTCTTTCCGCAAAGCAGTGATCGCCTTCAGTGCTGCCGATTCATCTTTGAAGGTATTGAGCGTCCCGATGACGATTCGCCGGTGCTTTCTCGTTTGTGCGGAGCAGAATTCTCTCCAGCGGTACTCCCAAACATCAGGTCCTTGACGACGTGAAGAGCGAATGAGACTTCCTTTTTGCATAGCGGCTCCTTAATTCAGGCCAGTCGAAAGAAGAGTCTTCAGACGTGGCCTGGCTTATAGGCACAATATAGGCACAAATGGAAAGGCGTCATCTGATCGTGGATTGTGACAAGTTGGAGATGGCACCGGATTGGCGCGGGGTCTAGGGAGAGTTTGTCAGACTGAGCGGTCTGGTATCGCTTTCCTGCGGCGATGTCCAGCAGTGTGTGTCTCCTGAACTCCCAAGACAACCGATGGCGCAGACAGTCATCGCAAGGATGCCGCTTCTCAATGTTTTGCGCAATTGCTACGACAAGAGCTCAATGTCGCGTATTTGGAACGTAGTTCAGTCTGTTAGAACGCTGCCCTGTCACCGACTTCCGACACACAATCGATTGGGTTATCCGCTGTTTCCTCGCAGAGCACATCTTCAGCCCGCCAATTCTCTCTTACATTAGGCACGAACTGCTTCATTCAGGTTAGAACGCCTGCCTGTCACGCAGGAGGCCGCGGGTTGGTACATTCCGGTTGGGAACAGCTGGGAGCCGGCATTTCTCACCTCCTAAATGTCCAGCGAAGTTTTACGGCGATGACATCGCTTTGAGGGACGATGCTTGTGTCGTTAGGGCTAAGAACCAGTCGCTGCCATCCGCGGTTCCAGACGATGAATAGGTCGTTGCCCGGTTTGATTGTCCAGCGCAGTCGTGTGTTTGTGCCGACGTTCTGCGATTCGGTGTCGTATTGGATGAAGCTGCTGAGCACCAGATTGGGGCTCCAGGCGTAAGCACCTTGCAGTTGCCACAGACGTTGGACGAAGTTGCCTTGGGGCAGGTGCCCAAAATCATTTTCGACGTCGGCTTCCAGTTGGACTCGGCCTTTTGGAGATGTCCACTTCAGATAGTTTTGCCATTGTGTTAGGTGGCCATCGAAGAAAGAACCGAACCAGGTGGTATTTCCAAACTGTAGTGGCCGGTGACCACTTGTCTGCGCTTCGAGGCGATAACGCGTGAACTGGTACGAGCCTGGAGGGATAACTACTCCGGGAGCGATGGTAAAAGGTGACAGCAGGATTTCGCCATGCGGGTTCCAATTGAACTCGAAGCGATCGCCGGTCTCGAACCGGACATTGATTGGTGCCATGAAATATTCCCAGGATTCGAGTATGCCTTGCGGGTCGGTATAGCGAACGTATTCATTCTCAAAGAACTCCTGGCGAATCCAGCGGAAGGGACCGTCCTTGGAAGGACGAGGTTGGTACGCGCAGAAGGCATCGGTACGACGCGTGCCAGGTCGAGGAACAAATCCAAGCAGAGGCTCAAGCGCGATGCCAAACTGGTTCACGCTAGCATTGCAATCAAGAAGGTCGTTCGGATAGTCGGCACTGAGTCCCCAACCGACTTTGCTGCCGGGGCCAACGTCACCTTGAGTGGTAGCCGTCCATGCGCCGAACTGCAGGTTCTTATTGCCAAGGAACTTTGAAGTGCGCCAGACAGCGTCGATGCCCGCCAGCGTGTTGTTGCGCCGCGCTTCGGGATCGCCGTGAGTCAAAATTGTTCCGACCCTGAGGTTTTCATTAAAGTCATAAGAGACGCGACCGGCGAACAGATTCGTGCCAGGCACCACAGCAGAGGGTAAGCCAAGATCCTGTACGATCTGGTCGGACACGATCGTTTGGCGCGTCTGCACATCCAGTATGCCGAGATTCCATTTTCCAACGCGACCGTTGAGTTTGACACCGGCATCTATCGGAATTTGGGCGCCGTCCAGCAGTCCGACGTTTCGGCTGAAAAATGGGATAAACAGAGGCGAGTCCTGCCGTGCGAGGCCCAAACCGAAATCGTACTGGTTTGCTCCTTCGAGGAAGAACGACCGTTTTTCAGGGAAGAAGAGCGGAAAACGAGTCAGGTTGATCTGGCGGGTATCAACTTCCGTCTCCGCAAAATCGGTGTTGGCCGTGAATACAGTTACCAACTGCGGTGTAATTTTCCAGGTGACTTCGCCGCCGACTGCTCCCTGCCACGATCGCGATGATCCCGGACCGTAGAATTGCTTGGTCTTCCCGACAGCGTACGGAGTAATTTCCAGGCCCTTGCCCTGCTTCACCTCTCCAACACCGATCAAGCGACCGGATCGACTTAGATCGTATAGAAACGAATCCAGGGTCGGCGATGACCAGCGTAGCCACTGACGTTCGCGAGGAACAAAACGCTCCAGGTTCAGTCCCCAATCATTAAGGCCGGGAGTGAAACTCAAGCTACGGGATGGAATTAGAATCTCGGCCGACCAACCGTCCGGCGTCCTTGCGGTGCGCGCATCCCAAATACCATCCCAGTCGAGCGAGACACTGTCCGCAGTGGAAATCAGACCGTCGACGCGCGTCCCAGCCGCATTGATCTGGAAAAAGTATCCTGTGCGCCGGTCTCCATATGTGTCCAGCACAATGCTGACCGTGTCATCACCCGTCAGATCGCCATCGCGTCGCATGGTGTGGATGGCGATGTGGCGAGGGTCCGGATCTTTACATGTAAAACCAAAATAGATCCGGTCGTTGGTGACGATTACCTGGACTTGAGTTTCATACGGTGTCGGCTGTCCCGGCTTTGGCGCCTGCTGCGTGAGTTTCATTACTGGCGCATCTCGCCAAGCCGGTTCGTTCAATAGGCCGTCGAGTGTTATGGAAGCGGATGAAGTGGAGGACACTTTTACAGCGGGTCCATCGTCTGAACGAGCGCTTGCCAGGCTAGTGGCCAACAGCGCACACAGGGCCCACTGCCCTCGATGTTGTCGATGACATCGAGAATCTCTAGTCCGCCTTGTGGGCGATGGGTGCGGCTTGTCTAGCCTGAGCATGACTGTGCCTAGTGCTCTTCCGGGGGCTTAAGGTTTCGAAAGGCACGATACAAGAGCAGGTCGTAGCTGATCTTGGCCCCGCCGCCGAGCACCAGGGGCGCCGAAAAGGCCACGTTCTGCATTAGAAAGCCTGCAACCGACGAACCTACGGCCCAGAAAATATTGCGTGCTAGATTCGCAACGCCGCTGGCAAAGGTCCGCTCGTTCGGCAGAACCACCGCTGCCACATAGGATTGGCGTGTGGGCACATCCATTTCTACAAGGGCTTCGCGACACAGAAACAGTACCACCGCAACTTTCAACGAAGGTGCGAATGCAGCAGCGACCAGGAACAAGCTGGAAGGCAGGTGAGTAAAGACCATCGTGTTCACGAGCCCGATGCGGCGTGCCAACCACGCTGCCCCCAAATGAGACATAGCGTTCAGCAAGTGCACCGCAAAGAATAGAAGGCCTAGGCTCTCTTCAGCTATTCCAAAGCGGCGGAAAAACCAATAAGCGACGAGTGCATCCGTCAGAAATCCGCCGCCGAAGGCATCCAGGGAAAACAACCCTGCGAGTTTTGTGACGACCTTTTTGGTTGCTGGTGAGATGTGACGTGGGAGAGCCCCCGTTTCTGATTTTGCGACCTCGACTCCAGCAGAGACGGACGAGTACAGGATTGCTCCAACGACTCCTAGGAATGCGCATCCGAGAAAGACCATGCGATAGGAGGCGAGTAGCGGCAAGGCTAGCCAACGTTGCAGAAGGAGCGGTAGCGCTGCAGCCAAAGCCCCCAACGAACCCGCAGCGTCGAGGACAACGTTGTACCAAGCGAGGCCCCAAGTCCTTGATGCGTCCGGCACAAGGCCTGGAATGATTGCCTGCTCAAGAGAAAATACAGCCGAGCGGTCCGTGCCGGTTCCGTTCAGCATTCCCACAAAGGCCATCGCTAGGAGAACCGGAACCGCGGGTGTGAAGGCAAGAGCAAGAGCACCGATAGAGCCCAGAAGAGAAAGCGCTATGAGTGTCCTTCTGCGCCCTGCGCGGTCTGCTTTTGTTGTAACGCCGATCGTTGCCAGAGCTGACCCCACCAAGCCGACGGCGACAACCATGCCAATGTTGAACGAGGAGAGACCGGCCCGAAATAAGTAGATGCCGAGAACTACGCCGGTGAGGCCGAAGGTGAACGAACGCAAGAATGCCGCTGTATTAATAATGAAAAGGTCTTTCGAGACGGGTACCTTCACGGCGCTAGACGCGCGTACTCGTAGAGTGCGTCGTAGACTGGGAATTGCCGTACTAGTCGTTCTTCATCGGAAAGGCCCAGAGCAGCAAAACCTTCGGCGATAGCCCGCAATCCGATCCCTTCGACAGCAACCTGTTCCTGGCCTTTGATGTCGGCGGAGCGGACGATCAGCGCGAGACGTTCCAGCCCTGGTGCTTGCAGGTGATAATCCTCAATAATTGCTTCGAAAGAACAGCGCACTCCACGATGATTCAATTTCACTGCTGAAAGCCGCGGTGCGTCGAAAGGAGTCGCATCCTCGCGCGCGGCCGTTTCGAGGAGTTGGCTCTCGTCGACGAACAAAAATTGAGCTTGGGGGTCGATGAAGCGACGGATCAACCACGGGCAGGCGACGCGATCTACCTTGATGTGTTCGCGAGTAATCCATTTCATGATTGCTTCCGAATCTCTCGACGCTGCGAGTTGGTTCCCGGTGCTGCTAAGGACCTCCGATGGCTTCGTACACAACCATACGGGCGACGGGCTTTCCGTCCTCTTCTTGCTCGGGGGTGTAAACGCGATGAGTCTTTGGATCGACGGCGAGACTGTGGACAGCATGCTGGACGCGAAAATCTTCGAGCTTGCGGTAGTGGTCTGGATTGTCCTGATGGAAAACGGATAAGGCGCCGCTGTAGCAGGCGACATAGATGCGGCCAAGACCAGCATCAAATTTGATGACATCGGGTCCGTCCGCCAAGGGCAGAAAGGCGATTGCAGCGTGCTTATCCAGATCGAAGACGGTCATTAGGTTGTTCTCTTCACACGCGAGAAACGCGCGGTGGTGCTCCGGGTCAAGCGCCATTCCGTGGTTACCCTTGCACCGCCCAACGGAATATCTCTCTACCACCTTGTCCGTCACGGGATCGATGACCGCAAAGATGTTCTGATCTTGCAGATTGACATAGACCTTTCGGGCAACGGGATCATATTGCGGCATCCCGGTTTCACTATCGAAACGCAACGTGCTCACAATCTCGTCCTTTTGCACGTCGACGATGGCTTCCGCTTTGCCCCGTTCATCCGAGACGTAGAGCTTATGAAACGGAGCGGCATAGGTGCTGCCGTCCGGCTTGGATGCAGTTTTGAGTTTCTTGACGACCTTCATCTGTTTGAGATCAACCACACCAATTGTGTCGTCGTGCGCGTTCGAGGTGTAGAACTTCTTTAGTTCGGGGACGTACTCCACTCCCTCGACGCCGGGTGTGTCGGTTACGACCGCAACGATGCGGTTGGACTGCAAATCGATCACATAGGTCTGGTCTGCGGCCAGATGCGCGGAGATCAGGTAGTGATCGTCTTCATCGATGGTTAGATAGTCAAACCTCTTTCCAGCGGGGCCTGGCAGATCAAACGCGGTGAGTTTCTTCAAAGTCGGGCCCGTCTGGCCGACTCCGGTCGCGCCAATCCCGAGAAGGAAGGCGGCGGCAAACAACAAGAGATTCTTTCGCATCACGCACCTCAGCACTACATTCGTTACTTCACTGCTACATGGCTCAATGCTGCTTTGATCCCCGCAGCGACGGATTCTGGGCTACCCACAGCCCAGAAGTGCATGAAGAACAGGCGAGGTTGCTCTGTAAGCATGTGGCTGTGCAGTGCCGTGACTGCAATTTCGTGTTCTTCGAGTGCGGTGATGACTGAATTAACCTCCTCCGCCGTCAAAACGAAATCTCCAGTGGTCGCGACTTTGCCCGCGCCGGCTTCTTGGAAGTTGATCGCCTCGGCTACGCCTTGCGGTGTGGTCAATGTCATTCCGTGATCGGTGATCGCCTCTCTACGAGGAATCCCGAAGGAAAGCACACCCCCGGCAAAGCGGCCTTTCGTGTCCAACGTGTCTTCGATTGTCTTTACAAATGCTGGAGGCTCCGCACTTGTTGCTGGCGGCGCTGGCTTGTCGAGTGGCGTCTTCGACTCCGCCAGGGCGGCATGGAGAGCTTTCGCCAGTTCCACGGCCTTTCCGTGGCCCATATAATGCATGTAGATGACACGTGGGGTTTCATTTAAGACATGATTGTGAACGGCGGTGATGTCGAATCCCGCAGCTCGCAACTTCTTCATGACTGGCGTGAGTTCGCTCTCCAGGAGAACCAAGTCGCCCATAACCATAGCGGCATTGTCATTCCCAGCGAACGCCGCCCAGGAGCCGAGTGCCAGTCCTGGTTTTATCTCCACGCCGCCAACCGACACATGAAGATCCGTGCGTGGAAATCCTAATCGGTAGACATCGCCAGTTTGCTGGCCAGAGCGTCCCATGGCTTCGTCAAGCTTGGCCGTGTCCAAGCTCTGGGCCACCACGATCACGGGAAGAGACAACGCGACCGAAAGAATCAGCAGTCGTAGTTTCATAAAAGTACTCCTTTTTGCATCTTGATTCCGCTGGGCCGAAAGGCCCGTTCACAGTTCTTATGAATCAGCCGAGAGACTTGTACAGCCCTTCAGCCAATTGCATTCCTCGCTTCAGAAGTTCTTGATCGCTGAGGCCCCCTCGGGCCCAACCCTTCATCACCTCATCGATTCCGAAGCCCTCTTTCCGGCCAAACTTCTCATCGAAGAGGTCCGCATCGTGAACCACTTCCGCCATGACCTGTACTTTCTTGTCGCGAATATGAAACTTTCTAGGACCGTCATAGCGGAGACGAAAGAATGCGTGGTGAGGCCGAGCATAGTGGAGGCTTATCAATCTGAACCAGGGTGCAGATTCAGGTGTATAGCTCACATCACCGTACGCCGTCGGCCGCTCGATCCCCAACTTGGTAGATTTACCCAAGACTTGGAGCGAAATCGTCCGAAAGTCCTCATCAATTAGGTGTTTCTTGAGGAGTTCGCCATACAGCGCCGGGCCGCCTTCACAAAGCAGTGTCCGGATGCCATGCTCTTGCCATAGAACTTGCGCTGCGGTCGCAAGATCAACCCGCTCGCCAGCACCCACTGAGACGATCTTGATGGGCCCCTTCCGTCCTGATACCTTGAGCTGCGATCGAAGATTGTTTTCTCCCTCGGTAGACGTAACTATCCAAGGTTCAACCCGCGGAGAATCAAAAACGCGAAGAGTGGTATCGATATTTCCAGAACCTGTGAGAACGATGATCGTCTGCTTGTCGAGGCCTAAAGTCTGCTCTCGGTACTCCCGCAGTTGCTCGTCATCGATGCCATAGTCAGCGCCTCGTGCGTCAGTGCCTGGCTCTTCACGGAGCGTATTCGCACCAATCAACTGGGCATCGTGATGCGCTCGCAGGAAATCCATCAACCAACGATCTTCCTTGCTCCTTGAAACTTCTTTGCCACCAGCGCGGCCTTTCAACTCCGTGAACGAAGCCCTACCGTCGAGTCCCATCACAAAATTGGAGCTTATATACGGACGCTGGGTATCAGAACACGTGGGAAACCCAAACGGGCCATAGATCTGTTTGATGTGTGGCGGCAAGGGAAACGTATCTTCGCTAGCGTTGTAACAAAGCTGCAGATCCATTGGCGTCTCCTGAGCAAAAAGGGCGCGACCTTCAACCCTTCCTGGCAAGTCCGTTTTCCTTCCGAGATTTGCGAAGGCGTGACGGTAGAAGCTGGCTGCCCTTGCCTCTGGGGTATGTGATGCGACCGCTTCGCACACGCGCAAAAGAAGTCAGAGAGTTCAACTGGGAACGGGTCTTGCTCATGATATCCTCGACCCGAATTCCGAGCACGGTTAGCGCATCCGCGATGAGGGAACGGTGCCAACGCCAAGGCACCGCTTCCGCGCACATCGATGCACTCCGTTTTTGTCGAGCCAACTTGATCAGCCTCTTTAACCCCACGTCGAATTCCGAGGTCTGCATGTAGTCGGCAAATCCGCGAAACGAGCTATTGCGCCATCCCATGTTCGAAGAATCGCGTCGCGCGTGGCGCAAGCCGCCGAGCTTTCGCAAGTGCACGTAGCCGATCCTCGCGGCCCGCAGCTTTGTGCGCAGGGTCTTCTGGTCGAACTGCGGATGTGTCGTGAACGCGGGATGCTACGCACATCTATGACCCGCTCTACTCGGTACGCTCCCAGAAGATCGAGAAAGACCTTCCAGGTGTGCGTGGAATGCCCAATCGTCACGACAGTGGAAGGGTCTCGCATTAGATCCCCGCCTCCTGGCTGAAATACTGATAATCCTCTCGCCAGCCGCCTTGGCCCTGGCCAATGGTTTTGTAGTCCTCGACAAACTCGATCGCGCGGATGTACTTCACCATGGTGAATCCCAGCTGCGTTTCTACTCGAAGTCGGAGCGGTGCTCCGTGCAGAATGGGCAGCGGCTGGCCGTTCATTTCGTAGGCAAGAATCGTTTGCGGATCTTCGGCCAACTCCATGCGAATCGTGCCATAGAAGTACCCCGGTCCTTGAGCGTGTGGCTCCGAGGTAGATTTGTTGTCGAACGCGTAGAAAACGATGTAGCGGGCGGTCGGGAGCGGATGGCAGAGTTCGACGATGTGATGCAGAGATACGCCGCCCCACTCCGCAATGCCTGACCAGCCCTGAATGCAGCAATGCTTGGTAATTTGAACTTGTTTCGGCATTGCACGGAGGTCAGCTAGCGTCAGGTGCAGGGGCCTATCAACCAATCCGCTGACTTTCAAGTTGTAGTTTGCGAATTGATCGCATGACATTGCCAAATAGCTTTCTTCTTTTGGCGGGCGACCGTTCACCCAGAAGTACGGCGAGATGTCGGCAGTGGAGTAGCGCTGTGCAGAGTGTTCATGGCCGAAAAGTAGCGTGCGTAGCGGGTCGGTGATTGACTGAGTGGCTTTTTGAACGAAGCGGGGGCGGCGACGCGAACACACGGTTGTGACGACGTGGATCGCGGCGATGCCCGTCAACCCAGAAAGCCAGACCACAAGAGCCATCGTCAGGTGTGGATTGTGCGTCTGCCCCAAAACAATCAGCGCCAGCTCTGTCCGGAAACCGTGCAGAGCCACGATTGTGACGTGTCCAATGAAGAATAGAATGAACGCGCAAAGAGCAAGGAAATGCAGACTTCGTGCGCCCTGACGCCCGTGGAAGAGCTTTATGTACCACGGGAAACGAGCGGCGACGGCTGGGGACATCGCTACTCCTGTCGCAATGCTGAACGGTGCGAGCAAGAATATGACTGCCGCATAGCTCAGCTGCTGTAATGCGTTATATGCTCCGGGTGTTTCGACGACATGGAGGCTTAGATAGCGAAGCATGGCGTGCCATGCGTCCGGGACAATCTGCCAGGAAGTCGGAATCAGCCGTCGCCACTCCGGCGTGATGAAGAGCATCACCACGTATACCAAACCTGTGAGTAGCCACGCGAAATCTGCAAGAAAGTGCCAGTGCCGTCCGAGACCTAGATTTTCGTGACCTGGCAGGGCGATAGCGGACGGGAATGAGGTTTCCTCGTCACTCGCCGTCCAGAGTCGGTCGTTAGGTCTTTGCTTCTTCGTGAACTTAAGCCATTCACTACCCGGCGTGCAGTGATCGTTCCAATAAAACCTTGGATGTGCGCTCAAGATCTCGAGACCGCTCCGAACGAGAAGCGACAGGAGGAGAAAGTTGAAAAAGTGCGTCGTCCGCAGCCACAATGGGTAATCAAGAGGCATCTTTGGATCAAACCTTGCTTTTTGCAATCTTTCGGAGAGCCGAACCTTTATGCATCGCCAGGTGGTCCGTCTTATCGCTCTTTATCAAATACTGCGGCTCCTCCTTCGAAGCGTGAACCGTGTAGCCCTTGAACGTGATTTCGGAGGTATGCTTTTTCTTGATCGTCCCCCGGACACGCCCGGCTTCCGAATTCCATTCAACGTGGTCTCCTACTTTAAAATCGTGTGTCACTGGTGTTCTCTCTCCTTGCTCTAATCTTTGTGTTCAGCAGGATAAGTGACCTGCGTTCCGTTAATCTTCCCCCAAGGTGTCAGCGTGTGAGGTCGTGTCCGAATGGCGCTTGTGATTTCTCGCACGTCAATTCCTCGCGCCAGCAACGCATCCGCTATGAGGGAGCGATGACAGCGCCAGGGAACGGCTTCGGCGCACATAATTGCGATCCGCTCTGACTTCGCAAGTATTATCAAATCGTCCAGGTTTTTCCGGAACTCAGGCGTCTGCATGTAATCGGCGAAGCCGCGGAAGCTGGCATTGTGCCAACCAGTGTTGAGGGAATCCGCGCGGGCATGCCGGAAGCCACCCAGTCCGGGCATGTACCTGTAATGAAGGCGGGTGGAATGCAGGGAAGACGATAACTGGCTTCGGTTGAACTGCGGATTGTGCCGTGAACGAGGGACGGTACGCACATCGACCAGCCGCTTTACCTCGTGTGCTTTCAGAAGCTGGATGAACTCCTTTATCGGGCGGGTGGAGTGCCCGATGGTCATGACAATCGGCTTTGTTGGTGATGCGCCCCGCTTCATGCCGGATATCTATCCCGAGTCGTGACGAATACCAGATCCGTGATTCCTGCATGCCGCTTCATTTCAGTTCACCGGCCTCGGAAAGACCTTCCAGCAGCATGTGGAAATACACCATCCCGGCATAGGGTTCCCAGTTCCTGGTTGCTCTCGCGACCCCGTCGTAGTCCAGCGGTTCTTTGCTCTGCAGCCATTTGGCGAGCCTGTTCCGGGCGCCGACGTCATCTCCGGGAAACACATTCAGTGGCTTCAATCCGCGGAGCAAGACGTATTCGGCCGTCCATCTGCCCACACCGCGAAGTTCAAGCAACGATGCAACGACCGCTTCGTTGTCCATCTTCTCCAGAGAACCGAAATTGATCCGGCCGCTAACGATGTTGTCTGCAAGTTCAAGAAATGCGCGTGTTTTGTTGTCGCTAAAGCCTAATTCTCGAATTGCGCCTGGCGCAAGTTCCAGCAGGTCCTCTGGGCGTGGGAATGCGTAGTCAGTTTCACCGTCTTGCTTCAGACTCAACCCGCAGGCACAAGCCATGCGGCTGAGCATCCCCAACCCCACTGTCAGGGACAACTGTTGGCAGGCGAACGCATTTGCCAGCGTCTCGAAAATAGTCGGAAAACGCGGCGGTTTTACGCCCCGAAACTTATCCACCAATAACAACAGTTTCTTGTCATGGCTGGCCATCCGGTAGAACGGCTCCAAGTCTACGCGCAGCCCAAGCATTTTTTCTACCAGGAGTTTTGCTTTCTTTTTGAATTCGGGGCGCAGTCCTGGGCCGGTAAGTGTCACCTGCAGCTGAGGGGCGTCACAAGACCCGCTCTGCCTGACCGCCACTTCGATCGGTACATCATCAAACGGCAGCACTCGTCGATAGGTCGTGCCGTCCCAGCGATCTACCTTGTTTTGGCTGCGGCGCCGGAGAGCCCACACCGTAAAATCCAGCCGAAACGGCGCAACCGGAACGATGGGAAATGTGAGCCGATTCACAAATTCATGCCGCCTTCTTCTGGTTGCCGTTTTTTGGTCTTGTTGTTGTGAAGCAGGTATTCCATTGTAGCCTCCTTTTAAAGCGCTGAATAAGAAGACCTCCATGCCTCCAGAGTCGGTCCTCAGGTTCGCTGCTTCTTCGTGAACTTGAGCCATTCGCAACCCGGCGTGCAGTGATCGTTCTAGTAAAATCTCGGATGCGCGCTCAGGATTTCGAGACCACTGCGGATGAGGAGCGATAGGAGCAGAAAATTGAAAAAATGCGCCGCTCGAAGCCATAACGGGAAGTCCAGAATCCTCACTAGGACACGCTCGCGAATCGCGAATGGCCGATAGATTCTCACGCAGAACCTCTCCCAGAAATGTTGCGCACCTGGCCCAAGCAAGTCTTTTAATCTCGGTGCATGTCACGCAACGCGCGTAGCCCGACTTGCGCTCTTTTGGGCTGCCTGACTCTCAAGCAGCGCGCTGCGTTTCTCCTTCAACGACGCCAGCAGTTCGTCCAAAGAGTGCGTGAAGGCAGTGATGCCATCAGCAAGCAGCTTTTCTGTGATTGCCCCCAGGTCGATACCCAGCTTGGCCAAGCGTGACAGCGCCTGTCCGGCGTCTTGCTCTTTCGCTTCAATTGTCGGCTGCACCCGGCCGTGATCGCGGAATGCATTCAGCGTCGCAGGCGGAATGGTATTGATGGTGTGCGGCCCGATCAACTCCTCGACGTATAAAACATCCGAGAAAGCTGGGTTCTTGGTCCCGGTGCTTGCCCACAATGGACGCTGGAGTCGTGCCCCTCGACGTCTGAACTCCTCGAAGGGAGTTCCCAAAAAGATTTCGCGAAAGCGCCGATAAACAACCCTGGCATTCGCAATCGCAATCTTTCCGCGTAGTGATAATGCCTCTGGCGTTCCGATCGTCTCCAGCGCCCGGTCCACTTCGGTATCCACGCGACTGACAAAGAAGGAGGCCACCGACGAGACTTGGTGCGGCTTCGCATTCCGCTTCAGGCCACGCAGGTAGGCTTGCGCTACGGCTTCGTAGTGGGCGAGCGAAAACATCAGCGTGATATTGACGTTGATTCCCTCGGCAATCAAGATCTCAACGGCCTGAACACCCGGCACGGTAGAGGGGATCTTCACCATCAGGTTGGGCCGGTTTACGGCCTTCCACAAACGCCGGGCTTCCGCGATGCTTCCTTGGGTGTCATAAGCCAGTCGCGGGGAGACCTCGATGCTGACGAAGCCATCCGCACCCTCAGTTTGATCGTAAACAGGCCGCAAGATGTCCGCAGCCATCTGGAGATCCTGGATTTCGAGACTTTCGAACAGCGTCTGGGCGTCGCGGTCAGGATCCGTCGAGAGCAGCAAGCGCAATGCATCGTCATAGGCAGTTCCCGCCTCAATTGCTTTGTCGAAGATGGTGGGATTGCTGGTTACACCATGCACCCCATCTTCTTCAACCAGTCGCTGGAACTCGCCGCTGGTGATCAGGTCGCGGCGAATGTAATCCAGCCAGATGGATTGCCCGCAGTCTTGGAGCTGTTTTAGTGGGTTCATAGTTTTTCTCCGGGCGCAAGCGAAACAATCAACCAGCACGCCTCCAGGTAGAATTACCCGCAGTTCTGGAGTCTCAGTAGCCGGCAAACTCTTCTGCGCGAATGTCGTCCTCATCAACCCCGGCGCTCACCAGCGTCTGCCGCATAGCCGCCACCATCGTGGGAGGCCCGGCAATGTAGTAGATGGGGCCCTGCAGGGTGGGCAAATACCTGGACAGCATCTCCTTGTCTATCAGAACGGTCTCGCTTTTCCATTCTTTCTTGGATTTCGACATTTCTGTCATGGTGCAGATCAAGCGGAAATTGGGATTCGTCGTCTCCAAGGTCTGCAGAGTATCCAGGAAAGCTGCGTCTTCGGGCCGCCGATTGGAATAGAAGAGATACAACCTGTGCGGGAGGCGGTCGTGATCGGCTTGTCGCACGATGCTGAGAAAAGGCGTGATTCCGATTCCGCCTGCGAGGAACACAGCTGGCTTTGCCGGATTCTTGTGTAGGGTGAAGGAGCCTGCGGCTGAGCCTATCTTGACGTCCGTGTTTAGTGGCACTTTCTTCAGCGAGCGCTTAAAAGCGGTGTCACGCATCCGGGTGGTGAACACCAGCTCGTTTTCAAACGGAGGACTCGCGATGGAAAAGGTGCGTGTGTTTCCCTCGGCGTCAGTTTCCGGTGGGTTAGTGAGTGTCACATCGGCGGACTGCCCCGCTTTGAAGTTGAATCCGGACGGCTTCTCGAAGTGAAAGGCCATCGTACCTTCCGCCACCTCAACTCGGCTCAACAACTTGGATTCGTAACCGACGATCGGCATTTCTCTAGCAGCCATGCCTTTATCTCCATTATTAGAGTAGGCCCACCCGCTCCTCACGCCCTACGACGCCAGCCGGACGTCGAATTCAATTAGCACTTCGTCTTTGGCTCTGACACCCGCTTTTCCAGGAGGCTTGATCCCGAAATCGGTCTGCTTCACGATGGTCTCGCCAGTGTAACGGCCGTCCTTTAGCGCAACGTGCACCGTGACCGGCCGCGTCTGCCCGTGCAGCGTCAGATTCCCATGCAGCGTCCACCGCCCCTGGCCGGCAGGCTCCGCACCTGTGGATTTGAACACGATCTCCTGATGCTGCTCGCTATCGAGCACCTCCGGCCCTAGCATCGTCTTCTGCACTTCGGCGCGATCTTTCTCGGATTCGCCCTTGTCGATCACGCGCAGCGCACGCGCATCCACGTGTATTTCAACCGCAGGATGCGAGCCTGTGTCTGCCGTGCCGCTGTGGATCGGCGCGTGGACTTCGTGCTCGTGTCCCAGCCCCGAGAATACTCCCGTCTTGCCGACGTGGATCGTTAACGTGGATTTCTGCGTGTCGATGTTATGTTGTTGGGCGCTCACGCTGAGCACGCACATAAAGCTCATTGCCGCGAGGAAAACGCTTCGCCTCATCGCTCGCCTTTCAAGCCCGAGTTTGCGTTTTAGCTCCAACACTGACGGTTCCGGTCGACTGGCCACGTCAGGGGCGCCACCTTCATCATCCATCCGCGACACAGCCTCTTCGTCTAACAGCCGCTGAGTGGATGAAAAGGATTCAGAGGCGCTTTTCTCTCTTCGCCAAGAAATGGTCAACAGCAAGGCACTCTCTTCCAGCGCTTCGACGTCATGCAATACTCCGCAGTCGAGCACCAACAAATGGCCCGCCGACACATCCACCTTTCGATCAGTCAGATGTATACAGACTCGCCCCTTCAACTGCTGAATGGATATCCTTCCCTCTGCTCTGTGCTGCCGCATTCGTGTACCGCTTTTCATCAGAATCAGAACGATTCGGAAATCTGGATATTTCGCAAGCGTCTTTGAACTCCGCCCAGTTTCCCGCTGCCAGGAGTCTTCTCGCCGGAGTTGCTGCAACTCACGCTCCAAGTCGATTTGCAGCAGAGGTTCCGCTAATCCGGGCAATCGATTCAATGCTTCAATGCCTTCACCGGGATGGCAAGTGGTGAGATTCGTAGCCATGATGAACCTTCTTCCTCTGCGTCTTCGAGGCGACAGGTACACGCCACTGAGCTAGACTTGCAGGCCGCAGAGCGCATGTCTGAGAGCTCGGGAGACCCTAGAAGACGATGATCGACGATATGTTGCGGCGAAACTGGTCAACATTGCACAGCGCTCGATAGATCTCACGATGAGGCATTCTGCCAAAACAGCTCGACGGGCAGCTAGTGACAGGCCAAGACGTGGGGAATTCTGGATATAGGGGCTGCAGTTTCAGAGACCGAACCTCACAGCATGCTGGCCGCTGCGTCCTCGGTTTTCGAGACGCGCTGCTGAATTCTTTCAAACACATTCTTAACAACACGATCGCACCGCACGGCATGAAAAGTGAACGCTTCTTTCCTTTCCATTCCAGCACGCGCATAAAGACTCTTGCGTAACAACGCTCGCGCCCGATGGAGGCGGACTTTGACATTGTCTTCGGTGATTTCGAGGACATCAGCCGCCTCGGTCGTGCTCATGTCTTCGACATCGCGCAGCATGAAAATGGTTCGGTACGCGTCCGGCAGCTTCTCGACTGCTTCTTCGAGCAACGTTCGAATCTCCGAGTTTGACGCTTGCTGTTCCGGATCCGGCGCCAAAGAGGCAAACCTATCCATGGGGTCTCCCTCCCGTTCTGACATTGGTTCCAACTCCGTGTATCGGTTTCCGCGATGCTGCCGCGCCAGCGCTTCGTGCACCGCAATGCGTGTCAGCCAGGTAGAAAACTTTGCCCTCCCGGAAAACTGGCCCAGATGTTCGTAAGCGCGGACGTAGGCGTCCTGCATTACGTCCTCAGCTTCGCCATCATTGCGCAGAATAGCCCGAGCCACGCGGTAGAGGCGCTGGTTGTGGCGTCGCATGACGATCTCAAACATTCCCGTCTCGCCCGCCAACACCCGGGCCACAACTTCTTCGTCACTCAAGGGCTCTTGCGAAGTAGCCACTTCCGCTGGGCTGACCATACAGACTCTCCATAAGGATGGAGTCACGAGAGTAATAAAGGTTACAGATCAAACCGACGCGGCTCAGGTGGAGAACTGGAATGTGTTGGTCTGTAACCGATTCGCTCCTGCCAACTCCATTCTCTTGGAGGCAGGCAAATATGAACAAGGGATTTGATTCACGATTGGACCAGGGCTGGTGGGTCCTGCGGATCGGGCTTGGGGTTGGGCCTTTCTTGGCGGGCCTGGACAAGTATTTCAACCTCTTAACCAACTGGGCCGGATACATCAGTCCGCTCGCCCTCAAGATATTGCCGTTCAGCGGACAAACCTTCATGCACATCGTCGGCGTCATCGAGATGATCGTGGGGCTGGCGATTCTAACCAGGTGGACGCGGGTAGGCGCATATGTTGCTTCCGCGTGGCTGCTCGCGATTGCAATCAACCTCGTCTCGACGGGAATGTTTTTTGATATTGCGGTGCGAGATGTAGAGATGGCTTTGGCGGCTTTTGTGCTGGCGCGCATGACTGAAGTCCGCAGCGACGCTCTCCGTAGCGAGGCACCACAAGAACGGCCTGCAAGAGCGATTGCTGCAGCTTGATGCGACGCCTGCACATCAGCACAAATGCAGACCATACTCGCAAACGGGCCTTGATTTGGCGACACACATCGTGTGCTGGACCTATCAGAAATAAATGGCAATATCTGGTCACAAGTGAACACCTACTAAGTTGACAATCTATTGACATTTCGGAGTCGAGCTGGCGCTTATGCTTCGCGCTAGTGAAAGAAAACAGGGGTAGTCATGAATCGAAAAATAACGGCAGCGATTCTTCTGTCTTGCTGCGTCGTTCTGGCTGCGCATTTCGTTAATGGCCAAGAACCCGGCAACGACCTCCAGATCCAGAAAGGCATGCGGACATTCCGCTTCGACACCTTCGGAGATGAAGCCTGGTGGGGCGATACATTGCGCCTCCATGAAGCGATCGAAGGAGCTAAGCTCGGTGGGACTGGTCCGGGTATCAGCCCAGCCACAGCACTGTCTTTAGGTCTGAAGGTTGATCTGGACGCGTTGTCGGCTTCGCTAGTGCAACAACTCAAGAAGGGCAAAGTAGACCTCAACGATCCTGCCGTGACACTAGCTCTGTTGAAGCTCAACGCCGTGTTAGGCGTGACCGGTCACTTCAAGTCTGATGGCAGCTTGAAATCAGTCGGAATTCAGTGTGCCTTGTGTCATTCCACAGTCGATAACGCGCTCGCTCCGGGAATCGGTCACCGGCTAGATGGCTGGGCCAACCGCGATCTGAATGTCGGGGCGATAATTGCTGCTGCTCCCAACGTCCAGCCAATTGCTGATCTGCTCAGCACGGATCAGGCCACTGTGCGCACGGTGCTGAACAGCTGGGGACCGGGAAAATTCGATGCTGAATTGCTTCTGGACGGTAAGGCAGTCCGTCCGGATGGCAAACCGTCTGCAACTCTGATTCCGCCCGCTTTCGGATTGGCAGGTATCAATTTGCACACATGGACAGGATGGGGATCAGTGCCCCACTGGAACGCGCTGGTTGCGAATCTAGAAATGCGTGGCAAGGGGACCTTCGATGATTCACGTCTGGATGACGCTGCGCAGTTTCCAATCGCCGCGGCCAACCATTTCGGCCACGTGCACAACAGTCCGGATCGAATCACTCCCAAACTGCCTGCGTTGCATCTCTACCAACTCTCAATTTCTGCTCCGGCGCCGCCCTCCAGCAGTTTCGACCACGTTGCTGCAGATCGTGGCCGGGAACTCTTCAGTGCCAAGGCAAAGTGCAGTACCTGTCACGCTGACCCTATTTTCACGGAACCCGGCTGGAACATGCATAAGGCTTCAGACGTCTGTGTGGATGATTTCCAGGCGAATCGTGCGCCCGATCATGCGTACAGAACTGCGCCCCTCAACGGCCTGTGGACCCATACCAAAGGCGGCTTCTATCACGATGGCCGATTCGCAACCCTGGCCGATGTTGTGACTCACTATGACACTTGCTTTAGCCTCGGTCTTACAGCCCAGGAACAGAGCGATGTTGTCGAATACATGAAGTCACTGCCGCGGCGCAGGTGAACGCGACTTCTGAGATTGAAAGCAACGCTATGAAATCGCTGTGTTCCAAGTGTTCGCAGCAGACCGTTCCTTGATCCAATTATGATCCACGAACTGTTTCCATCCCTTACTGAAACCGCTTCAGGTAGCCATCCGTGTTGCGTGGTTTCAGTAACTTACGATCGGACCTCGTACTTTCACGGCGGTAACACGGGTTCAAATCCCGTCGGGGACGCCAACAAGACCAAGGGTATCTGAAGTGCCCCCGTTTGCTGGGCCAATTCCGATGTAAGTTCTCAGTTAATCTTTCAGCGGGGATGAGGTCTGGAGCAGGGGACGGCGTTTGAG
>DATGYM010000051.1:0-2186 GCA_035297925.1 Pyrinomonadaceae bacterium
CCATTTGCCGCCTCCGCGTCTCTCCGTTTTCTGACCACAAGCGGGCCGTATCCATCGCCCATGCTGGCGCCGCACGGCAACAGTGCGTATTTGTCTGCGACGTAGGCGTACGCGTGAATGGAAATGGCTGAAATGTGCAACTCGCCGCGCTGCGCCCGCTCATTCAACGTCTGAATGTCTTCCAGCCGATGTTCAAACCGATAACCGCGCAGATCGATTTTGTCTTTCGCGATCGCGTAGAACATGAACGCATCGTCTGGGTCGGGCGAATGCCCAAGTGTAAAGGTTTCAGTGGGATTCTTTGTCATTTGGAATTCGTCGTTCAAGACCGTATTCGCGTTTGGTAGCTATACAAAAGGCTGTGCAACTCAATTTACGCACTCTGGAGCGAGCCAAACGAATTTAGCGGTAGCCGCCTCTCTGTGAGAGGCGCCGCTGAAGGCGGCATGCACGCGTTCGGATCGGCGCTTCGCACCCGCCTTCGCTAAAGCTACGGCGTGCCAGGCAGCGAAGCGGCTACAGTACAACAAAACAGCCGCCGCGCGGAGTTCGCGCGGCGGCTGAATTTGTATCGAGGAAACGCTGACTTCTCTAACAGCGCTCCTTGACAACAGTCTTATCGATTCTCCACCACTCGCGGCGTAGGGCGGACCATCTCAAGCTGGGCGCTCACTTTTTGGATTTGGGCGGCCTGCTCTCTGAGCTGGGCTGTGAGAGTCTCTATTTGTTTCTGTTGCTGCGCGACCGTTGCTTGTTGCTGCGTGACCGTTGCTTGCAACTGCTCAACTTTCTGATTGAGCGCGGCGTGGTTCCCGGGCTGGGGGCGCCCGCGAGGCTGAGGCACGGCACGATTAGGCGCAGCAGGTGCGCCACTGAAAGAGTCATCATAGCCAAGGTGGTCGTTATCAAGGTCCAGAGTGACTACAACAACGTTCTTGCCAACAGGCTGAGGGTTGTTCCAGATACCACCGACGTAGCACTGTAGGGACCCGGCCCCGTTCCCGTTCGAGAGGTCGCCGATGCGGATCGTACTGTCTTCGTCAGCGGCTTCGGTACCAACGAAGTTGCCGACGTAAGTGTTATTGAAGCCATTGGCAATGTTTGGTCCTACGTTGGAACCCACGCCTGTGTTCTCACTACCATTGACGTCGTTTATGAGGGCCGAAGCGCCGACTGCCACATTGTTATTGGCAGCGCCGTCGTCAGTCGCGTCATTATTCTCAAGCGCGAGATCACCAACGGCAGTATTCGCAGCGCCCTGGTGATTTCTAAAGAGCGCGGAATCGCCCATGGCATTGTTACTGAATCCGTGGTCGTTATTGTTGAGCGCAAAGGCACCGAAAGCGCCGTTAAATGATCCCTGGCCTAGAGTGCCGTCGTTATTGAGCAACGCGGCCCCTCCAACAGCTGTGTTTCGGCTGCCAGACCCATTGAGCAGCATGGCAGCAGCGCCAACAGCCGTGTTGATATCGCTGCCATCACCATGGGTGAGGACCAGCGCTCCAGCGCCAACGCCAGTATTGAAGCTCGCGGTGGTCACGCTGAAGAGCGCACGCCAACCAAGCCCCGTATTTGCAAAGCCGGTGGTGGCGAGGTTCAGTGCTTGCTGCCCTTCTGCCGTGTTCAACCCGGGGTATCCCCCGTCGGGGGCCGGAACGACTGCTCGCGTTTGCGGCGCAAACGCAAAGCATACCAGAATGAGCGGGATGAGAAGGAACCCGCGCCATAACGGCAGCGAGCGAGCCGGATCTCGTCCGCATGAGACTAACTTGTTAACTTGATTCAATGAATGCATGAATGTGTTCTTTCTCTTTCCCGGTCGTGTTTGGATTGTTTTTTATCTGTCACAGGGATCCGAACAGACAAAGAACCCTACCGGGCAAAAGTCTTTGTCTCTTTTGGAACCTTCCGCCGTGATACTCGATTTAGGTGCTGAGTGTCAATACTTTTTTTAACTGTTTTTCAGAAACGAAACCTATGACGCCCGCTCCCAATGACCGGACGAGCTCCTGCGAGGCTCGGGGCGTGGTGCGATTCGGCCACTGCCCGGCGCTTTGCTGTTTGCGTTGAGAACTCTGTTCCGGTAGCCTCAGGCGCAATGGCACGCTCAGGTTTGGGAAAAGGTCTTGGCGCGCTGATCGGCACACCTGCGATCGCTATGCCCAGAGGTGGATCGGATGCAGGCG
>DATGYM010000052.1:0-14319 GCA_035297925.1 Pyrinomonadaceae bacterium
TGGGCATGGGGGCAGTGTAACGGAGTCGCCGCCGTTCATGCGAGAGCAAAACCGCGTTGATGCAAGGGCCCTTTCTAGCAGCTTCTAAAGTTTCTCAACCATTAACCTTGCCTGCCTCAATCCGCCTGGATAGATTGCCAGCCAGTTCTTAGTGTCGATTCCTTATCTTAATCGAAGGAATGCGAAAACCACTTTGAGTCCGCGAGCACAGACTTGCTGATGATCCCAATACTCGCAAACACCTACTTCTCTGGCGCGGGGCTCATGGACATCGGCCTCCAAGCCGGCGATCTGACATTGCAGCAGAGCTTTGAGATCGACGCTCTGTGTTGCGACACGATGCGGCGGAACTTCACTCACGAAGTCGTTCAGTGCGACATCACGCAGAAGCTCGTTCAGTCTGAAAAGGAGTGCCATGTGATAGTAGCGACGTATCCGTGCACAAGGTATTCGCCGATCGCCGATATTCACGGTGTGCGCACCGGAGACGATTTGTTCTTGCATTTCTTCCGGCACGTTGCTATTCGCAAGCCCGAGGTTTATGTGGTCGAGAATGTTCCGGGCATGAAGAAATTCCCAGTGGTTATGGAAGCAATGACGAAGCTTCCGGAGTACTACGTACACGTTGCTTGTCCGGTAAAGTCATCGACTTGGTTGCCGCAAAAGAGAGACAGGTTAATCATCATTGGCAGCCGGCGACGCTTCGCTTGGCGCGAGCCGATGGCTGAAAGAGCCATCACCCTAAGAGAGATACTTGAACCTGATCCGGCGCCGCACATCCCCGACTATGTGCGCAGGCGCCTCGCTGGGGCATACCGAGACCGCCCTATTGTCAGCGATCCGGAACGTGGCGACATCGCACCTACCTGCGTTGCGCATTACGCCAAAGACTTGAGCACGAGACTGGTTGCGGATCGACGATTTCCGCGTGGCGCGCGACCCTACACGGTTCGAGAATACGCGCGACTGCAAGGAGTGCCTGACACATTCACTTTCGCGGGAAGCTACACGGATGCCTACCGAATGATCGGGAATGGGGTCTCCGTACCGGTTGGAAGATGGATTGCCTCTGAGATTATGCGGTACTTCAAATAAGACAACGATCTAACCATCGAGTCAGCCTGGGTTGCCAGCTGGTTTGTGCCAGACGATTGAGTAGCGCCAGAGGAGATGTTGTTTGACTTTGGCGTTGGGGAGGAGGTCGGCGCAAATCGCGCGGACTTCGTTCATGGTGGGATAGAGGTCGTGCGCTTCGTGGGCGGCCCAGGCGGCGCGCGCCTCTGAACGTTGAAACAGGCGACGGTGATGGATCAAACGCAATGCGGTGCTTACGGTTAAAGCAGGAAAATTTAGCAGCCAATCGAACGCGCCGCGTGGTTCGAAGAGGTCGAGGATTAGCAATACGCCGCGGGGCTTTAGCGCTGCTTTCAGCTTCAACAACACCTCGCGAAACGGTAAATGATGAAGTGTCGCGATGCCGGCAATACAGTCGAAGCATTCCGCCGGCAGGTCCCACTGAAGAATGTCGCCTACCTGAAATTCAATGTTCGTAAGGCGCTTTGATTTTTCGCGCGCGAGATGAATCATCTCCGGCGAGAGGTCGAGAGCCAGCACATGATTTGAACGCGCCGCCAGCCCGCGGGCAAAACTTCCCGTACCGCAGCCGATCTCCAACACTTCGTCACAATGCGAAGGTAAGTGGCGGAAGAGGAAGTTGTGGTAGTGCTCGTTATGCACCTCGCCTTCAGGTGAAACGAGCGCGATGCGATCGAAGTCGGTTTGAATCGTGGAAGACATAGGATCAGGTGCACTAGCGGGGCCAGGATGACACTCCCTAACGGTCGGGCTACGGCCCCCGAAGAGCCGCCCGCTAACGCAGGCGGTTCTGACAAGACGGCACTGCCGTAAGCCCTCGCTGACGGTCGGGCTACGGCCCCGAAGAGCCGCCCGTAAGTCCTCCCTGATGGTCGGGCTACGGCCCCGAAGAGCCGCCCTCTAACGCAGGCGGTTCTGACAAGAACCTGGCCCTCGAAACTTGAAACTCGAAACTTATTTAAGTTTGTAGAATTCGCGTGCGGGTTTCAGCGGGCGCAGCATCCAGTATGGGCGGCGCGTGCCGTCAGGTGAATACTTATCGGCCGGACGCGTCATGGCCAGCCACTTACGATAAACCGCGCGCGATTTTTCTGTGTCGACAAAAACATCGCCAGGGTTGTCGCCCGGCTCGGCGCATTTCACGCGCACGGCCTGATGCCAGCAGTGCATTCCCGAAATCGGATCGGGATGGACCGGAAAAGTCATGTTCTGGTGCACGCCGACGTCATTCCACCAGATGCGCAGGGTGTCGGGATCGCTTGACTCGTAAGGTTCGGCGCCTTGCTCGCGCTTCAGTCCCCATTCAGTTCCTTTGTGGTCAAGCTTCACTGTCGCCATCAACTGACGCTGTCCCTGTTCACCCTGTTCACCTGGCTTCCAGCGGCCCATGTGGTGCGAACAGGCGACAATGCCGGGACGAATTCCTTCCGTGACCCAGGCGCGCACCACGTAGTAACCAATTTCAGTTTCCACGCGCAGCAGATCGCCGGTGCGCACGCCGAGTTTGGCTGCATGGCTGGTATGAATCCAGAGTGGATTTGTGTGCGCAATTTCGTCGAGCCACTTGGCGTTGGCGCTGCGCGTGTGAATCTGCACCGGCAGACGAAATGTGGAGATCAGGATCGTCTGACCCGCCTCGAGATTATCGGGATGAACGTGGCTTTTTATATAAGTGGGGATCGCGTATTCGCTCCAGCCCCATTGCGCGAGTGTGCTTGAATAAAATTCCAAACGGCCACTGGGCGTGGGAAAGCCACGCTTGATTTCGTCCCCAACTCTGATGCCGGCAAATCTCCGGCCATCGTCGTCGCCGTCAGGACTGGGAACAGGAACAACGTTCGACGACGCAGGTTTTGCTGCGCTAGTGAACACCCGTCCGCGATCGTCCGCGCGAATGTCTTCCAATTCCTCCGCGCCAACCGGCTCGTCATAAATCGCGCCGACTCTTTTCTTGATTTCATAGGCGCCGTAGCGGCGCATGAATTCCAGCGGCGTCAGATTCTCTGCTGCCGCTTTCTCAGGCAGGCCGGGAAGCGAGTTGTCGAAAATCCATTCATAGTACTCGTCGACGCTGAGTCGTGTGCCCGGTTTCTTTTTGGATTCAACGTACTGGCGAATGCCGAGTGAACCGTCTGGATCAATGCGCCAGGTCAGTTCCATCCAGAATTCATTCTCTTCCCAAACTTCGCCGGGATTCGCTTCGCGCGTATCGACATCGCTTTCGCCGTTGCGATTGCGGTTGGCTCGTAACACGGGCTGGCGAAAGCCCAGCCACTGCGCATCGTGTGTCTCGTAGGAGTGAATGTCGTGACGCTCAGAACCGTGGCCCATCGGCAATACGTAATCAGCGAAATATGAAGTCTCGTTCCAGGTCGGCGTCAGTGCCACATAACAACCGACCAGGTCGGGATCAGTCAGCATTTCAATCCAGGAGAAGCCGTCGGGATTGGTCCAGACCGGGTTGTAGACGCGCGTGAAATAGACATCGAGCCGGGCGCGGCGCTCCCGCAAAAAATGCGGCAGCAGGAAGGACATTTCGTGCATGGAGAGGGGATACTCGCGCGGCCACTGCGTCTCGTTCCACATCTGTGGATGCGGCGGCGTGTAGATTGGCTTCGGCACAAACTTGTTCCACGCATTGGGAAAGACGCCGCCTTCGGTGGCGACCGCGCCCAGCAACGCATTCAACATGAAAACGGCGCGGGCTACTGCCCAACCGCCGCTGACGCCGGAGGAAACACTGCGCCAGTTATGGCTGGAAAAGCGCGTGCCGGCGGTGGCGATCAGTTTTGCGATCTCTTCGATTGTCTTTGCGTCGATACCGGATTCCTGGGCGGCGAATTCGAAGGTGTATTGGGCGTAGAGTTGTTTCAGTTGCTGCTCAAATTCTGCGAAAGGCGGCGGGGGCGCCCCCCTCCTGACCTGCGAATCGACGTTGGAATCTGCATCTTCCCAAACTTGCCCTGCACCGGCGAGATCGGACTCGGAACTCGGAACTCGAAACTCGGAACTCAGATATTCCTCCCAGTTCCACCAGCGCTGTACGAAGTCACGGTTGTAGAGATCGTTTTGAATCAGGTAATTCGCGATTGCCAACAGCATCGCGGCCTCCGACCCGGGATAGGGCGCGACCCAATAGTCGGCGTGCGTTGCGGTGTGCGAAAGCCGCGTGTCAAAGACAATCAGCTTTGCGCCGTTGGCTTTGCCGTCGATGACGCGTTGCGCGTGTGGGTTGAAGTAATGGCCCGACTCGAGATGCGCGCTGATCAGCAGGATTACTTTTGCGTTCGCGTGATCGGGGCTGGGACGATCGAGGCCCATCCAGAGCTGATAACCCTCGCGGCTGCCTGATGAACAGATGTTCGTGTGTGAGTTGTGACCATCGACGCCCCACGCGGCAAGAATGCGTTCCGTAAAACCGTCTTCGCCGGGCCGGCCGACGTGATACATGATCTCGTTGCGCCGATCTTCGACGATGGCTTTGCGTATCCGTGCCGCAATGTCATCGAGCGCTTCATTCCAGGTTGTTCTTTCCCACTTGCCCTCCCCGCGTTTGCCGCTGCGTTTGAGCGGATAAAGAATGCGATCGGGATCCTTAATCTGGTTGAGAGTCGCCGGACCCTTGGCGCAGTTGCGCCCGCGCGAGCCGGGGTGTTCGGGATTGCCTTCGAACTTCTGCACCTCGCCGGTGACTTTGTCGATATAGGCCAGCAGGCCGCAGGCTGATTCGCAGTTGAAACAGGTGGTGGGTACTAATGAATAATGACGCTCTTTGCGTTTAGGCCACGCCTGCGAGTCAAGCTCGGTCCAGTCATCCCAGCGTTCTTTTGGCGGAAACGCCGCGAGATGACTACGACTGGGGCCGGGATAGAATGTTTCACTCATAAGTTGGAAACCAAAAGCGGGCACGGCATGCCGTGCCAGTACTATCGGAACTAATCAAGCCAACGGCACGGACTGTCCGGCCTGCACGTAAGCATTTTCGTAAAGCATCATGCCAACCAGCGCCAGCGGCGCGCCGGCAACGCCAAGCGGTGTGTTCAAATAACCTATTATCGCCAGCCACGGCAGCAGTCCGCCCATAAGCGACAGGACAAAGCCGATCCAAAAGTCGCTCTTGTAACGTCCGCGTACCATCTGCCAGATTGCCAGCCGCGCATGTGCTGTCGGATGTGTTAACGAGACTTCCCCCCAGATCATCAGCAGATGAAGCAGACTCGCAATTGCAAACACCCAGGTCAGCGGCAAGATAATTGATACCGGCCGGACAATTTGCGCCTCAACATATATTGCCGCCGGCAGAAGTAAGCCTGATCCCAGCAGCAGCGCCTGTACGAGCAGATGCGGTGGCAGCAAAGGGTTTTGCCACATGTCGCGCGCCTTTGCCTGCGCGAAAAGATAGGCGGTGTAAACCGCTGTCATGAGCGACAACGGAATACCCGCAATGATCAGCCAGCTCTGAAATGATCGTGATCCGAACCAGCTGGCGACAAAATGTAATGCCAACACCAGGGTGTAACCAGCAATGATGAATGCACCCTTTACCAGCCAACTGCGCCACTGCGGCCGCGTAAAGATTAGATAAAAACGTTCGGGATGCTCGAGGTCCCAGATCAAGAGGCCGCCTGTGATTGCCAGGAACACTCCGGAGACAACCGGCGTTACCCACAACCAGATTGAGTTGTTCACGTTCAGAAAACCAAGCAGCACCAGCAAAGCAGCGACCAGATAAACCCCGCTCGCGATCCCCTTGGTCCAGGTATAGAGACTGACCTTCCAGTCCCAGGGAATTGCATGCGCGATGTCGTAAGACAGCAACGCCGCCGCCGAGCTGTTGTGGTAGTTGGGATTTCCGGCAACTACGTGCGATGAACTTTCCTGTTGCTCACTCCACATGAACAGTCCGCCATCGGGCCGCCGCGCGGCGAGTGGATCCAGCGTCGCCTGGTGCGCGCCTTTGTAGAAAAGTTTTGGCAGCGTCTCTTTCTCCGGACGGCGGACTGCCACGGGCTCGCGATTCACAATCTGGGCGACATAAGAATCAGTATCATTCATGTCCCCTACCAGGATTGCCTGGGTGGGACAAACCACAACGCACGCCGGTTCCAGACCGACATCGATGCGATGCGCGCAGAAGTTACACTTCTCTGCCGAGTGGTCTTCAGGATTGATGAAAATTGCATCGTAAGGGCACGCCGCCATGCACGCTTTGCAGCCGATGCAGATCGACTTGTCAAAGTCGACGATGCCGTCGGCGCGCTTGAACATCGCCGTGGTGGGACAGGCGGAGACACACGGCGCGTGCGCACACTGATTACAGCGCGTAACCTGATGCGCGCGGCGAGCCTGCGGAAAAGTACCGATGTCGACGTGCTTCACATAAGTCCGGGTGACTGAGAGCGGGACAATGTTCTCGGACTTGCAGGCCGTGGTGCAGGCGTGACACCCGATGCAACGCGTTTGGTCGATGACTTTGGCCCACTTGACCGCGTGGTTTTGTGGTTCGTCGAGCATGAAAGCTCCGTTTGGGGATTTGGCGAGAGCGAACTATAGCATGCAAAGAAGAAAAGAAAACATTTCCGGTTAATGCCCGGCTGGACCCGCCGAGTCGTCTGAAAATGCCGGTCTGCCATTGACAAATAGACCGGGGCATTAGAAATTAGCGGCGGATATTTGTTACTTGCGGGGAATGGATCAATTACGTTTCGCTGGAGGTTATTGATGCGCCTTCTTATTTACTTTTTGACTGTCGCTCTGGTTGCTCTGGGAGTTTTGACCGCCTGCAATTCCGCTGAGAAAAAGACAGCCGGAACTTCCCCGGCGGCTGCTACGCCGGCTACAGCGCCGCCCCCGGCCGACGGTGCGCGCCGTGTTACGGTCGCTGAGTTGAAGGATATGTTGGCGAAGAATGAGGCGGTTGTCATCGATGTGCGCAACGAGGCTTCCTACAACGCAGCTCATATCAAGGGCGCCAGGTTGATTCCCGAGAATGAAGTCATCAACCACCTGGACGAATTGCCGCGAAACAAGCTGATTGTTACCTACTGTTCTTGACCCAGCGAACATACGTCCGCCCGTGCGGTGGTCGAACTGAAGGGAAAAGGAATTGAAAACGCAGCCGCCTTGTTAGGTGGTTTTGCAGCCTGGCAAAACGCAGGTCTCCCGGTAGATTCCAAAACTGCCACCCCGTAATATCTAACTGGAAATGCACTGCTCCAATTGCGGATCTTATCTGGCGCCCGGAGTGCGCTTTTGTTCGGGCTGCGGTGCGCCTGCTCCGGATCCGGAAGCGACTCGAATCGCACGCGAACCGCGTGACCTGCCACAGCGTAAAGACTTGGGCCGTGACGAAGAACAAGACGATCTGGAGCACGTCGTGTTTACGGTCCGTCCCACGCTGATTTTCATAAAACTGGGTTATGCGCTGGCGGTGCTGGGAGCGATTGCAGTGGTCTTGCTGTTGGCACTAATTCCTGTGCCGCCTGTGATATCCATATTGCTGGCCCTGTCGTTACTTCTCATTCCGGCTTATTTCCACCTGCAACGCAATATGATCCGTTACACGCTCACCGATGCAAAGGTTGAGATTGATACGGGTTTGATTGCCCGAACCACGCGAAACATACCACTGGCCAAGATTCAGGACGTGACTGTCTCGGCCAGCATCCCTCAGCGACTGCTCGGCTTTGGCGATCTGCTAATAGACAATGCCAGCGAGTTAGGTGGCACAACTGTCCTTCACAACATCAGCAAGCCGCGGCATCACGCGGATCTCCTTTTGCGGGAACTCAGACGCTGGCATTAAACTTTAAGGTCCTTTTACCAACTCGGCCACAACGCGGAACATCGAAAGGCAAGTGGGTTCTAAGGAATACTGTCTTTTGGGTTGATGAGGGTCAATTGCTTAATTCGTTTTTCAGGACATTTCTGCTGATCTTACTTGCCGCGGGAGTCTATGTTTCGGCCAGCGCGGGGAGCTCGCCCAGCGAAGCGGCGAAAGATCTACCCGAAAAGATTGGCGCTTTTCGTGCGCAGGGACCCGCTCAGCCCGAAGTTGGAGGAGAGAGTGCAGCGAGTTTGGTGGAACTTGCGTACTCATCCGCCGTCAGAACTTACGCTGCCGCCGGCGGTAAAGAGATTGTGGTTAGAGTATTCAAGACTCAAAACGACGCCGGCGCATTTTCCTTACTGACAATGCAGCGCCAAAACGATGAGGAGCTACGCTTTCATGAAATCGGTACGGCGAGTGTTACGGCGGCTGACAGCGTCTCCTTCGCTAAAGGCAAGACATTCGTAAGTATATTGCCGGTTCGCAAAACCGCAACGGGCGAAGAACTTGTTGAAGTCGCCCGACCACTCGCTGACCTGATCGATGCAGGGGAAAAGGAAATACCAGTACTGGTCAAACACTTACCCGATTGGGAACAGGCTGGCAGCCGAAGCTTGTTGGCGGTTACGCTACCAACGTTAAGGCGGTTTGTTCCTAATCAAAATGTGCTTGAGTCAATCAGCTTTGAGGGTGGCGCCGAGGCCGTAATTTCAAATTACCCGACTGGCCGGCTGCTGATTGTCGAATCAAATACACCGCAAATATCCATAGACAACGATCGCAACATCACGGCGAAAATTCAGGAGCTGCGCAATCAGGGACAAGCTCTACCGTCAGCTTACCGGCGCGTTGGCAACTACCTGGTATTTGTTTTCGACGCTCCGAATGAGCAGGCGGCCAATCAACTGATCGATCAGGTGAAGTATCAGCAAGTGGTGCAGTGGTTGGGCGAGAATCCTTTTTCCTACGAGCAAGCGGCGCGTGAGTTTACCGAGACAACACTGGGCGTTTTTGTTTCTGTTGTTAAGGCATCAGGGATAGCGCTGGTAAGTTGTTTTTTGGTTGGTGGGTTCTTTGGCGCGTTGTTGTTTAGCATCCGACGATCTCAGCAACGCGCCAGAGAAGCGTATTCTGATTCCGATGCGATGCTGCGCCTTAACCTGGATGAATTGACTCCCGAAAGCGATCCGGCGCGATTACTGAGAGGTGGACACTGATTGGAGAGGTCTTTCAAGCAGTTCAGAGTTCAAGCTTTAGCTTGCTGTCTTTCTCCGACGACAAACTAAAGTTTGAACTCCGAACTTCTGCCGTAAGTTTCGTCCCCTAAAAACTAATGCGGGCTGCTGATCTACCTGGGAGGCTCCCCCAAGCCCCTTCAGGACGTCGATCAGCAGCACCGCAATGATTGCTCTCGATTACGTACAGGCGTTAACTCCGTTCCCCCGAAAGAGTCACCGCTTGTTTTTCAAATCGTGAGAGGACGCCTCCCCCAAAGCTTCCACTCACCGCAATCTTGAGCCTGACCCGATTTACCCTTTATCTACCCTTCTTGCTCGGATTCCTCTTTGGCAATGAGCGTGCCAATTGCGCTCGAGCCAGCCGAAGAGAAAGCTTGCCGAATTTTCCTAAGAAATTAGTTTGACCTCTGTACGAAGGGAGGTTAGCCAGGCTCCTGCTTACCTAAAGGTCGTACATCTTCAATACATCAGGTTAGCCCGGACGGACGATAATCGCTCAAATTCAAGTGTGGGGGCCGTTGCAGCGCAGCTTTTTTGAGGAATCTTTGGTTCGAGATTTATCGTGGCAGGGCTGCCAGCAACGCGTCTATCTCTGCGACGGTATTGTAGAAATGGGGCGCAATGCGCAGGCGATCTGCGCGCGGCGCGCTAATGATATTGCTGCGCCTTAAGTGTGTGTACAAGTCCATCGACGTCAGCCCACCCGTGTGCTGAATGCAGACAATTTGAGATTTTTCGCGCTGCCGCCTGGAGCTGACCACTCTGTAGTTGCTGTTCTCAAGTCCGGCGCAGAGGTAATCGGTCAGAACCTCGAGATGTTGTTCAATGGCCGGAATGCCAACGCTGCCCAACAGTTTTAGACTCGCCTCCAGTCCATGAATGAGAGCGACGGGAGCGGTGCCCGTTTCCCAGGCAAGCGTTCCCTTGTTCCAACCCTGGTCATAGTTTCCAAAGTCTTCCGGGTCGGGAACACTTGTCCAGCCTACCAGCGTAGGTTGAATGCGCTCGCGCGCTCGCTGGGAAAGATAAAGCAGCCCGATGCCCTCCGGCGTGAGCAGCCACTTGTGACATGCCGCGGCCGCAACATCAATCAGTTCGGCTTCAACGTCAATCGGAATCACGCCCAACGACTGAATAATGTCCACAACCAAGAGCGCGTCATGAGCCCGAGCCACGCGCCCGAGTCTTTCGAGGTCTGTGCGAAAACCTGACGCATACTGAACGTGACTGATAGCCACAACCCTTGTCCGATCGTCGATCAGCCCTGTCAGTTGCTCAAAGTCGACACGGCCATCGTGTTCTTCGGCAAGGCGCACCTCGACGCCAATAGCGTCTCGAAGGCGTAGCCACGGATAAAGATTTGAGGGAAACTCGTGACGAAAAGTGACGAGATTGTCGCCGGGACGCCAATCGAGACCGTTCGCCACGGTCGAAAGACCGTCAGACGTGTTGCGCATGAACGCGACTTGCTCCGGGCGCGCACCCAGCATTCCGGCGACCAGACGGCGGGCGTTTTCCTTAACGGCGAGCCACTTGCGAAAGTTTACCGACCCGTTTTCGGAAACGTCCGCGAGCTGCGCTTTAATGGCGTCGATGGTGGGAACCGGCGGCGCCGAGACAGCAGCGTGGTTCAAATAGATTGCGCGCTCCGTAACCGGAAAGAGCGCGCGAAGAGAGTCGTTCATAATCGATTGATCGGTAACGCCGGCACTGACTAACAGAAGATCAAGGCGCGAAAGCCCGGCCGTAAAGCTCTTTGTAGAGCCAGCCCAGCACCCGTGCCTCGGCGGTGCAGAGAGTTTCGACCCAGCAGTTGATGAGAAAATCCTGACGTCCGCGGGCCGAAGGAATTTTTTCGGCTTCCTTTACTACCGAACCGCCGGCGGCCAAATTGAGCTGATAGGTTTCAGCGGCCGCTTCGGTGGCTTTGGACGCCACATCGAGCGCATTTAGTAGCTGGCTAATCCAGGAATGAAGCTCGCGCTCAGAATCGTTTTCAGCGAGGGCCTGAATTATGCCGATAGCCAGGCGGTCCTGTGCTTGTTTGAAATCAAAAACAGCTTCACCGCTCGCGCGGCTCTGTTCCTGTTTCCAATGGAAAACCTCTTCCACGTTTGGGTGTTTGATGATCGCGACGCGTTGGTCGAAATCCAGAAACCATTGAATGACGTCCGGCACCGAGTCGAGGTCGACGCTGCCTGCGGCATCCCTTTGCAGAGGCGGACTTAGTGGTGATTCAGCTCGCTCGTCGCCACTATCACCGTTTCCTGAAGTCGCCTGCAAAATTCCATCCTTGCCCATATCTAACCTTGTCCGTTCCTGGCGAGATTCAATTCAAACTCGGGCGTCACTTCTCCGACCACATCGCCGCGTCGATTACGCACAGGGAAAAACGCGTATCGAGAAACCGCCTCCAAAGATTCGTCAGCGAGCAAGCGCAACTGTCTCAGTGATTCAATCACTGCAGTAGGACGCGCGCGATGGTCATCGCCATCTTCAATTTTCAAGGCGAGCCCCAAACCCCTGGGCCAGTCTTTACACGGCAGGACGCCTACGGTGTAGACACCCTCCGCACCCACTTTCGATACCAGCCTGCCGCGCGTGGCGCGCATGATTTCGGTGTCGAGTCGATCCGCGGTGCCGCCTATTAACTCGGGATGTGACGTCATTGCCGTGACGATTCGTTTACAGGCCTTCCGGGTTTCCTCGTCAAATTCCGCGGGCGGGGAGATCAGGCGCGCATACATCAGCGCCATTGCCTTCACCGTGACTCCAAAGACGGGAACGCTACAACCGTCAATGCCCACGGCAATATCTTCGATGGAAATGCCTGAGAACTGGGCCACGATCTTGCCAATCGCGAGTTGAACGGCATTCGCAGGCTCGTCATATGTTTCGACCGGCGCGTTCAAATGCAATGCGAGAGCTAACATGCCGACGTGTTTGCCGGAGCAGTTGTTTTGCAAGACGTTGGGCGCTTCACCTTTTTCGCGTAGCTGCCGGGCCGCTTCGGTGCCATACGGTTCATGCACGCCGCATTTCAGCGCCTCGGGGCCGAGTCCAATTTTGCGCAGCATGGACGCGGCAAGTTCCGTGTGAATCGTTTCACCGTTATGCGAGGCGCAGGCAAGCGCAATCTCCTGCTCAGTAAAACCGAAGCGGTCAGCAGCACCGGAAGCAACCAGGGGAATTGCCTGGTGCGGTTTTGCCGAGGAACGCAAGTAAGTGACAGTTTCAGGGGCGCCGAGATAACCCACTATCTTTCCGTCTGGTTCTACCGCGACAATATGACCCCGGTGACGGGATTCTGTGATACCGCCGCGAGTCACTCGAACCAACGGTTCGGCCGCCGGTATCTCCTGATTATTTTCAGACGGCCGCCTGGAAACCTGCATGTTTGCGCGATTGACCTCGCTTAACAATGAAATGGATTAACGTGACTTATCGTAACATGATGGCGATAACTGTTGGAGTGTGACTTAAAGCAAACGTAGGGGCACGGCATGCCGTGCCCTACCACTCAACCCTCATCGCCGTGCCAAATAAGAAAGGCGGAAGATTTTACTCTTCCGCCCGCTTTCGTTTGCCGAGAGCCTTGTATCAGCCTTTGCCAGACCGTTTCGCCCGGCGGGCGCCATAGCTCAATACTGTCAGCTTCACTGTACGTCTGCCAAAACGCATTGCTTCGCTTGCGCTTGGGGTCCAGATATCGATTCGCCGGCCGCGGATTGCGCCGCCGGTATCGGCCACCAGGTATTCACCGCTGTAACCGGGATGCTCGAGTCTGACGCGAGAACCAAGCGGTAATACGGATGGATCGGCCGCAATCAGGCCTCTGCTCACCATGCGGCCGCTGGCGGTTCTGCCCCTGAGGCTGTAAGCGGTGGCCACGTACGGGGTGGCAGCTACGAGTGCTTTGGGTTCCTCAATTGCGCTGCTGCGCCCTGCAGTTATGGCGTCCCTGGTCAGGGCTTCTTCGGGTTCAGACTTGCCGGTGACCCCGCCCTGGTTTTCCTTGGATTCCTGTTTTTGCGATTGAAGTTTCGAGGAAGGACTATCTGCTATTGAAGGCGTTGCCGAAAATACTATCAATCCTGCAAGAAGCGAAGACGCAATAATCGCGCTTCTACTGATAAACGATTTCATTGGTCGGGTCTCCTGTCCGATGATCAATTTCAGCGCTCTGCGCGAGTCCGTTCTTTCCTATGACTCGACCTCCGGCTCAGGAGTTGAGAGCAACGTCAGCCGGAGTTGGGGGCTTGCATCCTTGATGCTTGCGCGCCGAAAGCCATGTGCTGGTAAAACAAAAGCGGGCTCAATACCCGCTTGTACAATGCCCACTTAATGGCAAGGAGGCTAGCATTCTGGCCGGGGAGTGTCCAGCCGTGAGGGCAAACGAAACCCTCGAAACATGGCGTCCAAATTCGTAACTGCTGAAATACTTAAATTTAGCGGAGGACAAAAAAACAGGTCGCCCGGTTTGGGGTCAGGCTGCGCCGCCAGGAAAAGGGGAAAATCGGCTGGCCGACCCGGATGCTGGCTACATGCTGAGGAAGTTCTCCAGGACCCGCCGCCCGTCCGGATGAGCCTCGTCAAACAGCTCCGGGTGAAACTGTAAGCCGAACAGCGGCCGGTTGTTGTGCGACATCGCCTGAATGGAGCAGGTTTCGTTGTAAGCGGTGCGCCGAAAGCCTTTCGGCAACTCTTTCACCTCGTCAAAGTGAGAGTGCCAAACGGTTAACTCCTTTGGCAAGCCTTTGAATATTCCTGTTCCGTCAGCTTCCACCGGGAAATATCCGCGCTCCCGCTTTGCGCCCTTGTAGCCTGAGCCGGGTTCAATCCGTTCCATCAGATCTATCGGGGCGCCAAAAGCCAACGCGATTTGCTGATGGCCGCCACAAACCCCCAGGACAGGTTGCGGGGCTTTCCTGATGACTTCAAAGACACCTTGAAGTGCTGCGGCCGAATATTCGGTCCACGGGTGACTCTGGCCACTCAAAATGATGTGGGAAGGGCCAAGCGCCTTGACCCGTTTAAGGGAGACGGAATGATAAGGCTCGGTGAGTATTTCGGCCCCTTCACGCAGGCGGCTGAGTACCGCCCGCAGTTCGCGCGGGCTGGCGCCCAGACCGTCGAGCGTGTTGTCGATGAGATATA
>DATGYM010000053.1:0-14049 GCA_035297925.1 Pyrinomonadaceae bacterium
TGCTAGCGTCTTTGGTTTTTGCAGTGCCCGACGAGCTTTATACCCATGGTGGGATGGCTGCGGCAAAAAACATTCCCCCGACTCGTCCGAAGAATATTCCACCTACCGGGCCGAAGGACATTCCGCCGTCGGGACCGAAGAATATTCCGCCTACCGGGCCGAAGAACATTCCGCCGTCGGGACCGAAGAATATTCCTCCTACCGGGCCGAAGAACATTCCGCCCAGTGGACCGAAGAACATTCCACCGAGTGGACCGAAAAACATTCCACCGGCTGGGCCGAAGAAAACCAAGACTGGTGCTAAGAAAAAACGTTCTTCCCGTTAAGACGTGCGCAACGTATTCTTAGCATCCCTCAGGGTGAATCCATGGATTCCTGCTCTCTCGGACACGGGAGAAAGTCTGTCCTGCGGGCGACTGGCGCACTTTTGAGTTACCGAAACAACAGATGGTGAAATTCAAAGAGGAAGCAGCCGGCGTACTTAGTTTGCCGCTCTACGGGCCGTCGGCTTGCCGGACTATGCTTAGCCGGTTGACGACCCTCGACGCGTGGGAAGATGCCGCTGTTCGCGTCGAGGCCGGCGCGGGCGCTTATGATTCTGTCTCGCGCCCGGACGTTCGTTCCGCCAGTGTGCTGTACCTGGATCCCTTCTCAAAAGTTATGGCGAGTTTTGACGAGAGGATGAGAACAATTATCCGGCCGCTCATCAAGGACTATTGGTCTGTGGACCTAACTGATTATTCGGGTACACAACTGGTTCACTATCGGCCAGGCGGCTGGTATGAAACGCACCAGGATGCAGGCGCGGATTTCGAAGATCGATACTTTACCGTCATCTGCTACCTCAACGATAACTTTGCCGGCGGGCACACGCACTTTCCCTATCTGGCCCACGCGGCGCTACCCGAGACCGGTAAAGCGATCGTGTTCCCGGCGAAATATTTCCACCGCGCTGAGCCGGTTACCGCGGGGGAGAAATACGTCGTTGTTTCGTGGGTGTTAGGGCCGGTTCCCATCAAGTGGATTTAGGCTGGGTGCTTACCAGCGCAGATGTTTAAAGGCGATTCGGTCCTCGAACACGCAAGCGTCGAGACCACTCTTCAGCAAACATTGAATAGCGTCGTCGGGAGTTTCGACTATGGGCTCGCCCTGCACGTTGAATGATGTGTTAAGTAGCATCGGCACGCCGGTCCGTTCGTAAAACTCTTTCACGAGTTCATAGAATCTTCCGTTGGCTGCTTGCGTTATGGTTTGTAGCCGACCACTGCCATCCACGTGCACAACTGCGGGCACGTGCGCCGCTCTCTCGTTTTTGAACCTGCAAATTCGCAGCATGAAGGGACTCGCCAGATCCTGCGAATCGACTTCAAACCAATTCGCCACTTCTTCCAGCAGCACCACAGGCGCAAAAGGACGAAAACTCTCGCGCTTTTTAATCCGGCTGTTCAAAATTTCCTTCGCGTCTGATCGACGCGGATCGCAAACGATGCTTCGTTGGCCAAGCGCCCGAGGACCCATCTCGGACCGGCCGTCAAACCAACCAAGCATTTTCCCTTCCTGCAGAAGCTCGACTGCGTCGGCGATAACGTCTTTTGATTCTATAAAGTCAACACCAGTCGCTGACTTGATAGCGGTGGTAATTTCAGCGGGCTCATAAAGGCGGCCACAGGCGTCGTGTTCCATAGAACGACAAGTATTACGAGCGGTAAGCTGCCAGAGCCCGTAGTACGCTGCGCCTATGGCAGCTCCGCTGTCTTCGGCGGCTGGAGTAATGAATACTCTTTGGAAATCCGACTCGCAAATAATCCGTTCGTTCGCGATGCTGTTTAAGGCGACGCCTCCCGCGTAACAAAGATTCTCGTTGCCGGAAAGGGTATGGGCGCGTTGGGCCAGAAAAAGTAAGGCATTCTCAAGCGCTCCCTGTGCGGAGCATGCAAGGTTGCTGTATTCATCCTTACGTGACGGCCAGCGCTTGTCGTCGCCAAACAATTTCGGGACGATATCGTTAAAATGAAACTCCTTATCGCGGATACAGAAAAAAGAATTCGACGGTATTGTAGGTTTACCGTAAGGCGCCAATCCCATTACCTTTCCCGCTTCAGCCGGATCGCCGAATATTTGCTGGGCCACGGAAGAGAAGATGCCGCCAAGGCTGGCGAAGAAAGGCATGCCAGTCTGGCGCAGCTCGAGCCAGTTTCCTTCCGCGACGAGGTGCTTCTCGAGCGGCACTAATGAATGGGCTGCGGCGACGTAAAGCGAAATAATCTCGGCGCCATCCGAAAGGCCGCCTCGCACGACGGCTTGCTCCGCCGGAAGTAGATCTTCAAACGGTGAACCCCTGCCATCGACGACCAGCACCGCCGATTTCCTGAATCCCGAAGTCGCAAAGGCGCTAACCGCATGGGCCAGATGGTGTGGGACCAGGCAGCTCGAAATTTCATTTTGTGCGAGCTTCAGAAGCGGATTACGCGTGATGTCGTTACGCTCTTCAGTTGCAGAGCCCGCGACTGAGAGGACTACCATGCTCAGATCTTCGGGCATAATGCCGGCGTAGTTCAGGCAGTAGGCCAGACAGGCCGTGGTTTCTGCGGCCCAAACGCGATCGCGTTTGATTCGGGAAAGACGCTCTTCCTGGATGGCGACGACGATTTCGTCGCCCTTCAATAGACACGCGCCGCCATTGTGAGAAGCGCTAATACCAAGGATCCAGGGATCTGCACCTCGATGCATGGGCGCGAGACTAATGACTGGGGGCTGCTTTTACAAGGAGATGTTAGTGGATCATCATAATGACCTGGCGCTCGCGTCCGCCGTCAAACTCGCAAAGAAAAATTCCCTGCCAGCGGCCCAGCAGCAGTTTTCCTTTGCTGAAAGGGATGGTCACTGAGGAACCAACGAGACTCGCCTTGATGTGAGCATCAGAATTCTCTTCGCCGTGCCGAAACCCCATGCCGTGCTGCGGAATCAATGTACGCAACAGATGCAGCATGTCGCGCGGCACATCGGGATCGGCGTTCTCGTTGACGGTGAGGCCGGCAGTCGTGTGTTGCACATACAAAACTACCACGCCTTCCTGTTGTTTTGAGGCGTCTAGTTTTTGTTGCACATCGTCGGTAAATTCAACGAGCTCTTCGCGCTGGCTCGAACGAACTTTCAATATTTGCATCGTGATTCTCGTGTTTGTTAACAGATGCAATTCAGGACAGTAGGGGCACGGCAAGCCGTGCCCCTACAAATTTCATGCGATTAATCTTTGGACTTAGGCTTGGCCTGAAGCGCGACGTTTTAGCAGTTTCCAACCGGCCGGCAGCAGTGCAGCTGCCAGCAATACTTTCACGACATCACCTGCCAGATGGGGAGCCACGCTGACCTTGAACGCGGCCCACAGGCTGGTTTGCATCAGCATAGAAAACCACGTCCAGCCGGCCAGCAGGATCACTATTGAGCCGACAGCCATGGCGGCGACCGCTGTTAAGAAACGCCTGTCCCAGCCGTTTTCGGCGAACGCGCCGGCGATGAATGCCGCTGCGGGAAACGCTATCAGATAACCACCCGTAGGTCCGAGAATATGTGCGAGCCCGCCGTGGCCGCCGTAGAAGAAAGGAAGTCCAACCGCGCCCTCAAACAGATAAACAATCATGGCTGCCGCTCCCATGCGGGAACCGAGCAAGGCTCCGGTTAATAGCACGGCGAATGTCTGGCCAGTGATCGGCACCGGCCCCACCGGGATAACAATCTGGGCGGCCAGCGCCGTCAGCAAACTAAATACTACCGCCAGCGAAACTGATCGCGTCCAGTCAAGCGGAGCGAGCGCCGCGCCGACTAGCGTGTCAGGTGCAGGGTAGGCTTGAATTGAAGAGTTCATGGCTGGGAGTTTAGAGTTTCAAGTTTCAAGTTTCAAGTTCCGCCTTTCAAGGACAGAACTTGAAACTTGAAACCTGAAACTTGAAACCTGGAACTTTTATTAGCTTCGCGGTAAATCGTCCGCGCCAACCGTCGCAGCCTCCGCTTTCAATGTGCCGATACGCATCTTGTGAAACGACCGCCAAACGAATACGAGCGATGCGAGAAAGAAGAGGGCCGCCAGCACGTGGCTAATGATTGGACCATTTTCGCCAAACTGCCCCAGCGGATTAGCAATCGAAACCGCCAACTCCACGGCCAGCAGGCCAAATAGCGTCGTGAACTTGATGACCGGGTTGAGCGCCACTGACGAAGTGTCCTTGAACGGATCTCCCACAGTATCGCCGACGACTGTAGCGTCATGTAATGCGGTGCCCTTTTGTTTCAAGTCAACCTCTACCACTTTCTTCGCGTTGTCCCAGGCGCCACCGGCGTTGGCCATGAAGATTGCCTGATACAGACCAAAGATCGCGATCGAGATCAGGTAACCGATGAAGAAAAACGGCTCGACAAAGGCGAAAGCCAGCGTCGAGAAAAATATCGTGAGAAAGATATTGAACATGCCCTTCTGCGCATATTGCGTACAGATTTGCACGACCTTCTTACTGTCCTCGACCGAGGCTTTTTCAACCCCTTCAAGGCGAATGTTTGCCTTGATGAATTCCACAGCGCGATAAGCGCCGGTCGTTACCGCCTGAATCGAAGCGCCGGTGAACCAATAAATCACCGCACCTCCGGTGATAAGGCCCAGTACGAACGGAGCATGCAGCAGTGACAAGTTCTGTGTATTGGTGGTCAATCCATTTGTGAGCGTCATCATGATCGAAAAGATCATGGTGGTGGCTCCTACGACGGCCGTGCCAATCAAAACCGGCTTCGCGGTCGCCTTGAATGTGTTGCCCGCGCCATCGTTTTCTTCCAGCAGGTGTTTCGCGCGGCCAAAGTTGACGTTCATGTTGAAGTCGCGTTTGACTTCCGCTTCGACATCCGGCACCTGTTCAATCAGCGACAGTTCATAAACTGATTGCGCATTGTCCGTGACCGGCCCGTAGGAATCGACTGCGATGGTCACCGGACCCATGCCGAGAAATCCAAAAGCTACCAGGCCGAAGGCAAATACCGGCGCCGCAACCATCAGCGCCTCCAGACCCATGGTGCTGACGTAGTATGCGATCGACATGAGGAAAACGATGCTTATTCCCAGCCAATAAGCGGAAAAATTTCCGGCTACGAGACCCGACAGAATATTTAGAGACGCGCCGCCCTCGCGCGAAGATGTAACCACTTCGCTTACGTGAAGAGATTCGGTTGAGGTAAAGACTTTGACCAGCTCGGGAATGATGGCGCCCGCCAGTGTGCCGCAGGAGATGATCATTGACAGTTTCCACCAGAGCGTGCTGTCGCCGCCCAGTGAGGGAATGGTCAAAGCGGAAATCACAAACGTGACGATCACAGAGAGAATTGAAGTGATCCAGACCAGCGAGGTGAGCGGCGCTTCAAAATTCATCTGATCCGCGTTGCGGTAGCGGGCTTTGGCAATCGCGTCATTGATAAAGTAGGAAGCTGCACTGGCAATAATCATCATGATGCGCATGACGAAAATCCAAACTAGCAGCTGCACTTGCACTGCCTCACCGCGCACCCCCAGCAGGATGAAGGTGATCAAGGCCACGCCCGTGACACCATAAGTTTCAAAACCATCGGCGCTTGGCCCTACCGAGTCGCCCGCGTTGTCGCCCGTGCAGTCGGCAATGACGCCGGGATTACGCGCGTCGTCTTCCTTAATCTTGAAAACGATCTTCATCAGGTCAGAGCCGATGTCCGCAATCTTCGTAAAAATGCCGCCGGCAATACGGAGTGCGGCCGCGCCCAGCGATTCACCAATAGCAAAACCGATGAAGCAGGGACCGGCATAATCGCCGGGAATGAAAAGCAGAATGCACAGCATGATGAACAACTCGACACTGATTAGCATCATGCCGATGCTCATGCCGGCTTTTAGTGGAATTGCATAGAGTGGAAACGGTTTGCCTTCAAGGCTGGCGAACGCGGTGCGGGAGTTTGCGAAAGTGTTTACGCGTATCCCGAACCAGGCGACGCCATAGCTGCCCGCGATGCCAACCAGGCTGAATGCGAGAATGATGGCCACGCGAAATGGCTCCATACGCGACAGCACGCCGAAGTAAAGAATGATGATGATGCCGATAAAGATTTCGAGGATCAGAATGAACTTGCCCTGGGTGATCAGATAAGTCTTGCAAGTCTCGTAAATAAGCTCGGAGATTTCGCGCATGGCGCGGTGGACCGGCAGCTTCTTCAAATTCATGTAGATCGCCAGACCAAAAAGCAGACCGAGCATGCAGACGATAAGACCGACCAGCAGCAAATTGTGACCGTTGATGCCGCCAAAGAAAGTGACGCTGGAAAGATCAGGCAGAATCAGACTCGCCTCGCCGCCCGCGTGTGACTGGCCCAGGGCAGGCGACGCTGAAACTGCCAGGCCTGCTAAGGCCGCCAGCAGCGTTAGGCCCGCTTGCCGAAGACGACGGGTTTGCGAGTTGAGTTGAGTGAAAAGTTTGGTTCCCATGTTCTTGATAGTTTTCCTTCTGACAAGCAATGCTGCCAAGCAAACGCTTAGCAGGCTGATGATTGAGATCAGCAATATTTCCACGATTGTCTGATTCCTTTCGGTCGTTTAAGTAGCGGGGGCCTAGTGTCGCATGGCCGGCCGATGACACTCCGGACGAACCTGCTGGCTACCGGAAAGTAACCGGGGGGCTACAGTGTTCGTCAGCAGCCTGTTCAAAAGCGGATATTATTGCCGATTTTCAGGGAAACTGTCCAACCGGCGAAGATAAAGAGACGAGTATCAGTGTGGCATTTCAAGAGGAGGCTGTTATTCGCTGCTTTCACTGGGAGCGGGAGCGCCCACGCCCCCAACTACAATGTCACTGGCGAATTTGCTTCAGCGAGCATAATGCTTTCCGGTCGCTTGCCCATTCCGAACCAGCGTCGAATAGAGTCGATAAAAATAATCACCGCAGCGGCCATGATGATGGCGGTCAGAACCGTATTGACGTAGCCCAGCGTCGCTGTTTCGGGTTTTTGTAGAAGCGGCCAAAAGATGTCGGTGATAGATTTCCAGCCGGCAACGAAAGTTGTTGTTCCGACAAAGCTCAAGGGCAAAAGTGTCACCCAGCTGTATTTCGCGCGGCCGGAATTGATAATGATGGTGGTCGCCACACAGAGTGCGACGGCCGCCAGCAGTTGGTTGGCAATACCGAACATGGGCCAGATGGTGGAAATTGATCCTGACCAGATGAACGCCCCCCATGCCGTAACAACCAGTGCCGAGGTAATAACAGAACCGGGCAGCCAGTTTGGTTCTTCAAGTTTCTGATAGAAGCGTCCGCCAAATTCACCGACCAGGAAGCGGGCCACACGCGTGCCGGTATCGATCGTTGTGAGTATGAAGAGCGCTTCGAACATGATCGCGAAGTGATACCAGTATTTCATCAAACCGCGCAGCCCGGGGATACCGTCAAAAATTTTGGCGATGCCCAGCGCCAACGTCACCGCGCCGCCCGTCCGGCCACGCAGGTTTTTTTCGCCCGACTCCTGTTCAAGTCGATCAATTTCTGTCGGCTGCAAATTGAAGCCTTGCGCGCTGTGTTCGCCGACCATGCGGGCGTAGGCGGCTTTTTGCGTGTCAGTCTTTTGGGCGGTGTTGATAGCAAAGTAGTCGCCGGGAAACAGTGAAGTCGCGGCGATCAGAGCCACTACGCCGACGACGCCTTCCATCAACATCGACCCGTAACCGATCAACCGCGCGTCGGTCTCTTTGGCGATCATTTTTGGCGTGGTGCCGGAGGAAATCAGGGCGTGAAAACCTGAGATGGCGCCGCAGGCAATGGTGATGAAAACGAATGGGTAAAGCTTACCGGGAATCACCGGCCCGCCCCCGGCTGTGAATGGCGTCAATGCCGGCATGTTCAGATTCGGATGAACCAGAATTACGCCGATAATCAGAAAAGTAATCGTGCCGATTTTTAGGTAGGAAGACAGGTAATCGCGCGGACAAAGGAGCATCCACACCGGCAGCACCGAAGCGATGAAGCCGTAAACCGCCATCAGTATGATTAATGCGTTGCGCGACAGAGTGAACGCATTCCCCAGCGAGGAATCGGCTACGCGTCCACCCAGATAGACTGCAGCCAACAAACCTGCTACGCCGATCAGGCTTGCTTCCGCGATCCTGCCTTTGCGGAAACGATACATGTAAAGTCCCATGAACAGCGCCAGCGGTATCGTGAAGCCGACAGTAAAAGTGCCCCAGGGAGACTCGGCCAGGGCGTTGACTACGACCAGACCAAGGCCCGCCAGCGCAATAACCACAATGAAAAGAATTGCGATACCGGCGACCAATCCTGAGAGCGGACTAATCTCGGTGCGCGCCATTTCGGCCAGCGATTTTCCTCGGCGACGAATGCTGCCGGCGAGGATCATGAAATCGTGCACGGCCCCGCCCAGGCAAACACCGATGACGAGCCATAAGAGTCCCGGCAAAAAACCAAACTGCGCCGCCAGCACGGGACCGATCAATGGGCCCGCGCCTGAGATAGCCGCGAAGTGATGACCGAAGAGCACCCACTTGTTTGTCGGATAGTAGTTGTGCCCGTCATACATTGTCTGCGAGGGCACTGGACGAGAATCATCAAGCGCGAGCACCTTGGCGGCAATGAACGCGGAATAGTAACGGTACGCGATCGCGATCACGCAAAGCGAGCCTACGATTATGGGAAGGGCGTTCATAGTTAATCGCGAGTAGTGGTCGATCCTTGCGCAGTGCCAACGAATGAACCGATGATGCCCATTGCCAATCCTACCGCAATACAGATGAACGAAAAAATCGTGCGCTTACCTTCCGCCATGCCGCTCATCATCTTGCCGTAAAGGTCGCCCAATCCGGCATCGTGTGGAATTGTGAAAAGACCGATGGCCACCAGAAACAGGCCCAATCCTGCTACCTTCAACCCGGGAGTGGTCAGCGGTGGCCGGCCAAATCTCCGGCCTAGTTCGCTACGCGCGTAGCCATAGGAAAGATAGATTGAGAGTCCCAACATCAGCCACGCTACAAAGCGCCACCATGAAGTTGGCGGCAGATAGTACATAAGAAACAAGCAGGACACCGCGCCCATCATCGGCAAAAGCCAGGCGCCGAAGGGAACTTTGAAGGGCCGGTGCCGCGAAGGATCTTTATACCTCAGGATCGTGATGCCGATGCAAACCAGCACAAACGCAAACAACGTCCCTATGTTCGTCAGGTCAACCATTTCATCGATGCTCATCACCGCGGCAAAGAGGCCCACAATTACACCCGTCAGAATCGTGGTTACGTGCGGAGTCTTGAACCTGGGATGGACTTTTGCGAACACCGGCGGCAACAAACCATCACGTGCAATTGAAAAAAAGATGCGCGGTTGACCCAGTTGAAAGACGAGCAACACGGCAGTATGAGCGACAACCGATCCAAAGGCGACGATGCCCGAAGCCCACTTGGCGCCGGGCGCAACATGGTCGAGCGCCATGGTTAAGGGCTCCGCCTGCTCAGTTGCCAGTCTCTTCACGAGTTCGTGATAAGGAATCAAACCGGTGAATACGGCCGCGACTACTACGTAGAAGATCGTGCAGATCACCAGCGACGCAATGATGCCGATGGGCAGATCTCTGGATGGATTTTTCGTTTCCTCCGCGACGGTAGAAACTGCGTCGAATCCGATGTAAGCGAAGAAGACAACTGCTGCACCAGCGAGCGTGCCGCCCCATCCGGTTGGCTGAAACGGATGCCAGTTAGTAACCATTTTCGCGGGCGACACAAAATAAAGCGCCACGCCGATGAAGAAGAGCAGAACAAGAATCTTGATTCCTACCATGACCGCATTGAATTCAGCGGATTCCTTGATGCCCCAGACAAGTACGATCGTAATCAACGCCACAATCCCCAGCGCCAGCAAATTGAAGACGATCGGAATGCCGAAAATGTGCGGCGCACTTTCAATTAGCCCGGGAATTTTTCGGGCGGTGCGAAAATCGGTCGAGAGCCACTGTGGAATGTCGATGCCGAGGCTTCCCAGAAACGAACGAAAATAATTTGCCCAACTGATCGCCACGGCGACATTGCCAATGGCATATTCGAGGATCAAGTCCCATCCGATAATCCATGCCACCAACTCTCCCAGCGTGGCGTAGGAGTACGTATAAGCTGAACCTGAGATGGGCACCATTGCTGCCATCTCGGCGTAACAAAGTGCCGTAAAGGCGCAGACTAATGCCGTTATCCCAAAGGAAAGCATTAGAGAGGGACCAGCGCCCGGTCGCAGCGCGTCGCCCGCCGCCGCCGTGCCCACCGTCGCAAAAATGCCGGCGCCGATGATCGCGCCAATGCCAAGCAAGGTTACGTTCAGCGGACCCAGACTTCGCTTCAGCGCATGGGTCTTGTCACCGAGGGCGGCAAGAATATCGTCGAGATTTTTCGTGCGAAATATTCCTTTGAGCAAAATGTTCGCCTCCGATTGGATTTATGTGGGAACTTTGTACTGCCGCCCCTGGCTGAAGGAATGCTTGCGGAGTTTGGCATGGAAAGGATGACGGGTAAAGAAAAAAGCCGCGCTGAATGTCGTGACCGCGCCCCCGGGCGATCTGATTTCATCCTAATCTGGTGCAGCGGCGCCGCTATTCCGCCGCAAGTTGTTTCTTGTTAGACTTCACCGAAAACCAAAGCAACACGTTGACAGTCTGGCGACGATAATTAGTATTGTCAGGCAGTGGGATTAATCGAGACGTCTGATAACTTTCTCTTTGACTATCTTATGTATCCGTTTAGAAACATTCTCTTCCCAACTGATTTCACGCCACACGCTCGAGCCGCCCTTAAGTATGCGGCAGCGTTTGCGCGCAGCGGCGGTGGCCGCGTGGTCCTCTTTAGCGTTCAGAGTGCAAAGGTTCCCGCAAATCTCCTGACCTTGCCGGAGCGCATTTTTGAGGAGCAGGACAATAGGTGGTTACTGCAACTGAGAGCGGAAGTGCGCGCGCTGTTGGCTGACCCCATACTCAACGGGCTGGAAGTGGAACCCGTAATCGTTGAAGGCGAGCCTGCCACAGAGATTGCAAAAGCAGTGCGCGAGTATGACATCGATTTGGTAACCGTTGTCACGCATGGTCGCCGGGGCCTTTCCCGCGCGCTTTGGGGATCAACCGCCGAAGAGATCATTGCCGAGGCGCCCTGCCCGGTGCTGACCATCCGTCCACCACAACATGATTTTGTGGAACACCGCGGCGACCATACTGAAGTTCGGCTGAATCGCGTGCTGCTGGCGACAAACTTTCGCCCATCGTCGGTTGCCGCGACACAAGTAGCGAAAAAACTGGCCGGTCAAACGGCCGCTGAACTGCACGTCGTCTACGTCATTGGCGACTATCTTGAGCAGATTTCGGTGATGTTTCCCGAAGGCGGTTTGAACGCACTGACGCGTCTGCGCAGCTACGTTCAGGAACGCATGGCCCAGGTTGGGGGCGCCGATGGCGGCCGGGCAATACGGCATATTGTGGAAGGCCGCCCCTATGAAGAGATCGTGAGACTGGCTGCTGCAACAGATGCCGATCTGATCGTCATCGGTACCAGTGTGCATGCCTCACTTTTCGGCGGCACGCCGGTGCTCGGATCCGAAATCGAACGCGTCGTCAGAAACGCCCCTTGTCCGGTATTGTGCGTGCCGGCGGCTCGGGTCGTAACGCACTTACCGGCGCTAATCAGCCAGACCGTAAGTTAAAATCCGGCTTCCCCGGTTACGCGAAATTAAAAAAAGCGAGTCGGAACGCATCCGGCTCGCTTTCTTATTACAGACTGACTTTTGCTGCTTACTGTGTGATCAACTGTAGACGACCGTCGGGAAGCCTGACCGCAAAAACGCTGCGTTCGTAGATCGTCAGCGGCGCCGATTCCTTTTGATTGGCCGCGATCTGTTCGCGAGTAAGGCTGTTGGCATTGCGATACGCCAATGGATCCCTAATCAGATCATAGCGTTTGCTGATTCTGCGTACATACTCCTGAGTTTCACTGTACGGTGGGACGCGATAACCGTATTTCATGACTGCGCCTTCGCCCGCGTTGTAGCCCGCCAGCGCAAGCTTGACGTCGCCGTCAAACGTATCCAAGAGGAAACGCATGTAGCGTGTGCCACCCTCGATGTTCTGTTTTGGATCCCAGATGCTGGTGACGCCAAAACGCACAGCAGTCCCAGGCATCAACTGCATCAAGCCTCGCGCGCCTTTGTTCGAGATCGCACGAGGTTTGAATGTCGATTCCTGATGCATGATCGCGTAAAGCAATAGTGGGTCAACTGAGTTGCGCCGCCCGGATTCGAGTATGTAATTGTCGACCGCCGGGTCACCGGTGGTGAAGCCGCTCAAAGTACCGGCAGAGCTCGCACCTGGATTAGCGGTTAATGGAATGCTCGCCGAAAGGGAATTAACAGCAGCAGACGTACGACCCTTGCGCAGCCTTTTAGCCGGAGGCGGTGGAGGTACTTCGATACGCACACCACTGGCGAAGTCAAAATTGTCTACGCGATACGTAGCACCATTCAACTCATTTTGCGCCAGTGCCGGCAACGCGGTGACGAGAAGCAAAGCCGCAGCGAGGGGGAATTTTTTCATGCGATTAAGAGAACCCGTGAACTGGAAATTTTGCGGACCCGTTAGGGTGTGAAGACTTTGGGGGAGCGGTCTCACTGTCATAGAACTCAAGACCGGCCTAGATACTAGCACAGCGTTAAACGATTGCCAACACTTTGAATTTTGTTCAGCAAAAGCGTCATATTTGCTGTTTTTGAGCCCAGCCAGGTCGGCATGATCTCAGCCTTTTCGCGCCGCGAATCTCACAATCGCAGTCCTGTTGGAGGGTTCCTCCTCTGCAGGCAGTTTGTTGATTTGGTTTTTCGCTGCACATTCTCGGCAACCTTTGCGCCTGTGCGATAAAGCGCCAGCGGAAATATGCACACCGCAGCGAAACCCCGCGCGCGCGAAGGAAGCGCAGAGATTCCAAATCCCAACCCGAAACCACCTCTGCAAAATAACTTGTAATTACTGGTTTTTGAGGTCTTCCGGCGAGCAATTGAGTTTCTATGGCCGCTCGCTAATGATACTGCCGCTTTCCCAACAATCGAGTAATGCCGCGCTCACTTTGCGCGTCTTCACTAAAAAGAAGGACCAAATGAAAAAAATAGTCTCAACACTTCTGCTGCTGCTGTTCATGTTCGCAATGACGGCCGCAGCGCAAAATGCAAATAGCTCGACCACCACCAGCGGTTCAGGCAGCGCAACCAAGCCGGCGAAGAAAAGAGGTCCAGTTTTTCGAGCCAGCAAGGATCAAATCCAGCAGGCTCAAAAAATCCTTAAGGACCGAGGCTTCTACGCAGGCGAACAAACAGGCAAGCTCGACGCCGACACGAGGACGGGACTTAAGAAGTATCAGACGGCGGAGACTCTGAAAGTTACCGGCACGCTCAACAAGGTGACACTTGAAAGAATGGGAGTGACACTAACCGACAAGCAAAGGGCGATGTAACACTTTAGAGGGGCGCAAAAGTAGGGGCACGGCATGCCGTGCCCTTACTATATTGCGGCAATTAGCGATTATCTGTGCGCCCGAAGGCGCGGAGCGTCATGACGCGGCAGATAGAACGCTGATCGGGATCATGTCAAGCCTGTAGCGCACGGCATGCCGTGCCGCTACGATTTTAAGAGTTTGGATGAGGCTAACTAAGCAGTCTTTCAACTACAGCGTAACTCGCAGCCAGTGCTTCTGCGAGTTTTTCCGGCTGAGCGCCGCCGCCTTCCGCCATATCGGCCTTGCCACCACCTTTGCCGCCAACAATAGGCGCCAATTCCTTTATAACTTTGCCCGCGGGAACTCTGCTCGTGAGATCGTCTGAAGTGCGCACGATCAGCGAAACCTTGCCCTCGCTGCTGCGACCCAGGACAACCACGCCCGATTTGATGCGCGCCAGCAGTGTGTCGGAAAGTTGTCGCATCCCAGCGGAGTCGAGACCGCTCGCTTCACGCGCCAGGACTTTGACGCCCGCAACT
>DATGYM010000054.1:0-4032 GCA_035297925.1 Pyrinomonadaceae bacterium
ACTCGAGTTCGTTGCGCATCTCAGCATCATTGGCGCAGACTCGATCGAGAAATGCGGTTCGTTGTCCCGGCGGAATCTCCAGTGCTTCTTCCAGCAAGGTTTTGATTTGCTGCCAACGCTCCGGACTCATGGAGCCGGCGTCCTGCTGAGTTCACGGTGCAGCCACAGCCTGGCTGTGGCCCACTCTCGTTTCACTGTGGCTGGAGAGATTTCTAAAACATCGGCGGTCTCTTCAATCGACAAGCCACCGAAGAATCGCAGCTCAACAATCCGACCTTGCCGCGCGTCCATCTTTGTCAATTCCTCGAGTGCATCATCCAACGACACAACGTCCATACGTTTTCCGTGCCCAAGTTGGAAAGCATCCTCCAGGATCAACCGCTGGCCGCCATCACGTTTTGCCGCACGCCGCCTGCGACCGTGCTCCACCAGGATCTGCCTCATCAACTGCGCGGAAATCGCCACGAAGTGTGCACGATTTTCAAATTGCCCGGCATCCTGCTTCTTCAACCGCAGATATACCTCATGAACCAGGGCTGTACTCTGCAACGTATGACCGAGGCGCTCATTGCGAAGATAGAGGTGAGCGATCTTGCGGAGTTCGTCGTACACAAGCGGCAAAATCGAAGATAAGCCTTCCGATTCTCCCGATGACAACTTCACGAGCAGTTCGCTGACCGGCTGGGAAGTGTTAAGCGGCACCGCTTTTACCCCTGGCGCGCTCCGGGGACGAGCGTTGGCGAAGAACGCTATCATTCCTTCGATCCAAAGTCAACATGTTGAAAAGAGGAGGCTTGCGATTCGTTCCGCTGACAGAGCCGCTTTCACCCTAGATTTTTTTCGCTCTACCTGAGCCAATTCCACAAGAAATCGCACTTTACCAAGTGAGAGGGCATGGCTATGCGCAGCGTCCGGCAAATCGTGTTGGTGAGTTGTACCGTTCTTGTTTTAACGTCCGTCCTCTGGCAGCAATCGATCCCCGAAAGTTCTCAACTCGACGCGAGCCTTGCGGCCGTCCTTCATAAAAACCACTTCACGGGCCGTGTTCAGTCTTCCTTGCAACGTCGCCTCGGGCGCAGCCTGAACCTTGAACTTGCCAATTTAGGACGCCTGCTCTGGTTCGACACCATTACTGGCCTGAACAATGACAACACCTGCGGCGGATGTCGTTCCCCAACCAACGGCTTCGGTGATACGCAGTCGATTGCGATCGGCATACAAAACAATGGCGTCGTTGGTCCCGATCGTCGCGGCCCTCGCAATATGCGGCGTACCCCGACGGTAGCGAACTCCGCATTTTTCACGAATCTGATGTGGAATTCTCGCTTCGCCTCTTTATCGGGCAATCCGTTCGATAACTCATCCGGCTTGCGGTTTCCGCAGCCCGAAGGGCTGACGCTCTCCTACTTGCCACATCTGCTCGTAGCCCAGGCTTTCATTCCGCCGACAGAACGTACTGAAGTGGCTGGGTTCGAGTTTTCTGGAGATAACGACGCGATCCGAGCTGAAGTGTTGCGTCGGCTAAATTCGATCTCTGCGTACCGCACACTCTTCGGACAAGTCTTCCCCGAAGTGCACACTGGCACACCAATTAACTTCGACATGTTTGGGAGGGCTATTGCTGAATTCGAGTTCAGTCTGATCTTCGCGGATGCGCCGCTGGATCGATTCGCCCGGGGCGACAGAAATGCCATGACCGCGCCGCAGAAGCGTGGGGCGTTGCTATTTTTCGGCCGCGCGGGCTGTGTCTCATGTCATTCGGTTGCTGGGCGATCAAACGAAATGTTCAGCGATTTTAAAGACCACGTCGCGGGCACGCCGCAAATTGCGCCTCGTACTACGAACAACAATTTCGATGGCCCTCAAGCCAACGAAGACTTTGGCCTTGAGGAAGTCACCGGCAATCCGGCAGACCGTTACAAATTCCGCTCATCGCCGCTGCGCAACTTGTCACTGCAGCCCCCCTTCTTCCATAACGGCTCGTTCTCCCGCCTGGAAGATGCGCTGCGGTATCACCTTAATCCCAGAGAGCAGACGGAGCTCTATTCTCCAGCCTACCAACATCTCGATGAGGATCTCGTCGGACCAACCGGCCCCATCGAACCTGTGTTGCAACGCCTTGATCCGCGGCTAAAGCAAGGCACGCCGCTCACTCCCGGGGAGTTCAACGACCTGCTTGCGTTCCTCCGACAAAGTCTGCTCGATTCACGAGCTCTCCCCGAAAACTTGCGTTCCCTGGTGCCGCCGTCGGTTCCCAGCGGCAGGCCAGTGCTGCAGTTCCAATTCAAAGAGAAAAAAAGGAGAACACGATGAACAACCGAATGAAATCACTCGCCCTGGCCCTGATCGCATTACTCTTGCCGATCGCGGCACACGCATCGCAATGGGATTTGCAATCAACAATCCGACCACAGCAGTAAACCCCGGCACAGGACAGCGGATCCGGACCCATGGCGCCGGCTTGTTTGACGACGTTTCCGGTGCTGTATCGGGAGGTGGGTCGTATTCCATCACGAATGCGATTGGCAAAGTGATCGAGCGCGGCACATGGGCAGCAACTTCCTACGTCGGATTCGTCTCGGAGGGCGGCGACAACAAAGGCATTCAAGGAGGAACGCTTCGTATCCTGATCACCCTAATGCCTGTTCACGGATCAGCAAGAACAGACCAACAGATGACCATCATCTGTCCATTCGAAGAATCGGAAGGATTCGACGAGTCTGACGATTCCGCCACCGTTGAGAACTTCAGCGTGCCCGCCAGCGGGGTAACCGTCTTCCATTTGATTCAACCTTGAGAGCAAGTCAAGTATCATTTCAGCAGAAAACCCTCCCGCCCACGGGAGGGTTATGTTTTTTCAGGAAGCTTCCAGATTTGCTGGTCTGAACCGAAGATTGGCAGTCTGAGACGCGTACTGCATTCGCTGCCTGGAAGCCTCTGGGGCTCAGTTGACGTAATAGTGCGCCGTGAAAAGACGCTGGACTTCAGCGAGTGCAACTCCCGCGCGGGAACTAGGCGCGTTTGAAAGAGTATGAGTCCGGGCCAACCGCCAATCTCGCAAAGGAGATCATTAAGGGCTTTGAGTTGACGGCGGTAGCGGACGCCGACTTATCGAAAGTGGCCAAGGCTATCGTCAAGGTCGTTGATATGCCCTTCGGCACACGCCCGTTCCGAGTGCATATAGATCCTGCCCAGGACGGAGCCGAAATCGTCAATGGTGTTGCCGACCGTGTCCGTGCGGAACTGTTACGGAACATGAAGCTTGCGGATCTACTCAGGCCCTCGTCAACCCAGGTTCCGCAAGTTGATCGGCAGGTCGGTCATCGTCGTGGGTGACCGCCGTGGGTGATTTTCATCCGCTTCTATTCAATGACATCTTCCTAAGTCTTGTGGACTGAAGGCGTTCAGGTAACTGCTGCCAAAACCAACATCAGGCTTTTCAGAACTCAACTTTCCAGTGTTTCCAACAACTTCAACGGTTTCTGTGGGACTGCTAAACACTGGAAAGGACGGGCAAGACGGACAGATCGTGGGTGATTGCCGTGGGTGATTCCATTTCCTGTGCGCACTAGCTTCCGCTACTATACGGGCCCGCTCATGTGTCCTGCATCGAGGCCGATCTCGGTTTGGCCTGTTCGCCGTAAAACCGCCTATTGCACCACCTGTGTAACGACGGCGGATGTACTGCCAGAAAATGCGCCGGTGGCACCGTGGACTGCCTTGATGTTGTGCTTTCCTTTACTCAGCGTCGCAGTGGTGACGGTCGCAGTACCGGTGCCGTCAAGGGTTCCGGTCCCCAACATCGTGTTGCCTTCATTGAAGCTCACAGTTCCGCTTGGAGTCACTCCTGTCGACGAATTCACCTTCCCGCCATTTAAGCTCAAATAATTCAAACTCGTCGGGCCGATTACTGTTGAAGAATCGCCATTACACTCACCATCCGACCGGGAGCCTGCCCTGGGGGGACCTAGGTGCCTCAGCAGGTCAATGCATTATGAAAGAACGCCCGGGTTCAGAAAAGTGAAGCTGAGT
>DATGYM010000055.1:0-1971 GCA_035297925.1 Pyrinomonadaceae bacterium
CCTGCCGAGCCTTTCCACCGCCCTGAAGCTCGCAGTGGTCTACAACCGACCGGTCGCGGACCTTTATCCCGGGTTGTACGGGCAAGTCCGGGAAGAAGTCGAGGCCGCCCGGGCTAAGACTCACCTCAGCAGTAATCGCGCACAACAAAGCGCAACGCACGTATGACATCATCTTCCTCACAACGGATTCTCGCCGTCGACCCGGGCATGCAATACCTCGGCATCGCTGTCATGGAAGGCGAGGATCTCATTTGGTACGGCATAAAGACATTCCCTGGCCACGATGCACGCCCTCAGATCAAGCAGTATCTCACTTCCCTTTTCCAGAAATAAAGGGATACAAGACACAATTGAGGTGACGCTCCCTGAAAAGTACGCGACAGTCCCAGTAGCCGCGGACAGCTTCTTCTCCATTCGGGACGCCCAAGGCAGGACGCACTACTTCCTCGAAGCTGACCGCGGCACCATGACGTTAGAACGATTTACGCGAAAACTCATTGCGTATGCCGCCTACGACAAGGCGGAAAGACACAAGGCTAAGTTCGGCATCCGCAAGTTTCGGGTGCTTACCGTGACGACCGGAGAGGCGCGCATGCAAAACCTGATGCGCGCTGCGACGGGAGCGGAAGAGGTGCGGCGGGCGCCCGCCACCATGTTCCTCTTCACCACAGAAGAGAAGCTTACCCTTGCGCAGCCGGAAAGCATTCTTGAAAAGATTTGGCTGAGGCTAGGCGAAAAGGAACCCTGCTCGCTTGGCCTCGTCCAAAAATCCCCAATGGAAGGAGAGCATCACAATGCAGCGAGGTTCTAACGCCCACACCGAGGTTCGCCATGGACCATAGCGCGCCACTCGCGAATGCCGAGGCTCTGCCGGAGATACTGACGGCAAAAGAACTCGAAGCGTTCCTGCGGATTGACGTGAAAACGATTTACAGTTACGTGCAGCGGGGAATCATCCCGCATATGCGGATCGAATCAAACGTCCGCTTCTCGAAACACCAGGTCCTCGAGTGGCTCAGACAGCGCACTTTCGAGCCCCGACCGGTGAGGAGAGACGGCGCCAAGCGCCAGTAAGACATCCGAAGTACCCAAAAGCCCCGAGCTGCCTCGGGGCTTTTTATATTTCTGTTGACTCCCACCACTTCTCGGCGCACACTTTGCCCGAATTGCCTCTCCGAAGAGCCGTTTCCAACCGTTCGGAAGCGCAACACCCCCTGAGGCGACGCGCGCCGGCTCCTTGAGCGAACCCAACTAAGGAAATCGAAGCAGGGAAGTCTCCCCGGCACTCGAAGATGGAGCAGAATTATGAACCTAACTCGGTTTCTCGCATGCGCGGCTACCGTTTGGCTGGTTCGTGTCGCGCTTAACTGGGCGTTCTATACCCGTGTCATAGACCAGCAGTCGCAGCAGATCGCCGCCGCTCACCCCGGGCTTTTCCGTGAAGTCGTGCCCGGATTCATTTTGACCGATTTGATTTTCGCGGTCGCCTTTACCTATCTTTTCGTCAAAGTTGGAGTGGCGCTTGGCGGAGGACGAATAGCAGGGGTAAAACTCGGCATCTTAGTTGCCGTTCTGTCGCCGGTCATTGGAGGTCTCTACCAGTACTTCAGCGTCACGTACATGTCGGTCGGTTTGACACTGGCGGAATCCGTTTTCCAGATAATCGCGCATGCGATCGAGGGTGCTGTGGCAGGCGCGATATATAAAGCAGAGGTTGTGCCCAAGATCGAGGCGATCAGAGCTCGCTAGCGCGGCCAGGGAGGGTAACGGCCTCAGCGTGTGCAATTCTGTACATAGAGGTGGAGAATGACACCAAGAATCTTTTGCCTTATCACCGCAGCGGTGTTTTTGCTGATAGCTATAGGGCATGCCCTTCGTCTCCTCTTCGGCTGGCATGTGACGATAGAGAACGTTGCCGTACCACTGTGGATTAGCTGGATCGGACTCGGCGTCGCGACATATCTTGCCTAC
>DATGYM010000056.1:0-2031 GCA_035297925.1 Pyrinomonadaceae bacterium
AACTTTTCTGACCATTGTCATCGTTCTCCTGGCAGTCCCTCTGGCTAGCTCAAAGTCCAGCAAGCTGGTCATGAGCTGGAAGAACCCCAACTACGTCGCCAGGGAATTTCACCGGGTGCTGGCACTGGGGCTGAGCGACAAGACAGGAGTTCGGGCTAACTTCGAAGACGCTCTCGCGGAACAGCTTGCGGCCACCGGCGTGGAGACGATTCCTGGCAACAGCATCCTGCTGAGACCCGAGGGGACACAGTTGGACCTGAATTACCTCAAGACGCAGGTCCGGGAGAATCAGATTGATGCGATCGTGGTGTCGCGCCTGATCAAGGTCGAAAATACCTTCACCTATATCCCAGGCAGCGCCTACGTTGCTCCCTTCCCCTACTACAACACGTTTTACGGATACTACGGTGCGGTATACCCCGTCGTCTACTCGCCCGACTACCTGCGGGAAGAAAAGAAGGTACGCATCGAGACTAACCTCTATGTGATCTCTTCGCAGGAGGGAGAGCTCGTTTGGACCGGCGTCACTGACACTTTCAATCCCTCCAATGTACAAAAAGCTATCAACGGACTGGTAAAACTCGTGGTGAAGCAGATGCAGAGTGACGAGGCCCTGCAGACGCCGCAGTGAGCAGGACCAATAACCTAGGCTGACTCATTGCGCTGTTTGTGAAGGGCCGCCCTTGAATGCCCTGGGGTAGCAAATCCCTCGCATTGCGGTCCTCATCAGGCTTCCGACCTCGTAACTGCTAAGTTGCGATACTTCACATAAGCAAACATGGTCAGGGGAGTCAAAAGCGCATAACAGGCCACGATCGGCAGTGCGTCTTTTGCGTGGGTGTATTGGCCGCTGAGCAGGAGCGCCAACCCTACATGCCGGTTCGCGTTGCAGATCGCGAACGTCTCCCTGACGAGCACATCTCGGAGCCTGACCGACAACATCGCGGCAAGGGATCCTGCGGCTAATAACGATGCAGCGACTGGAACTAAAGGCGTTATGGCCTTCAGCGCGGGCCCATCTTGAACAAGACGACTACGATCATCGACGTAAATAAGATGTTGCCCAGCACATTCAGGACTGGCTGAACTCGCTGCAATCTCCGCGGAGCAAACCATGCGATTACCATCCCAACCGATAGTGGCAGGAACTGCTTCAGGGCGATCTGCTTTAAGAGCACTGCCGGCGGAATCCAGATGTCCCGGCCGTATAGTTTGGCGGCTGACGCGACCAGTATCGGCATCATCACCGGAACCATCAGCGCGGCCCACACCTGATAACTGGCCGCCATGTGCATGTCAAAACCCTTGCGCGCCAGGTTGCGCGTAAGCAGCGGCGCCCCCGGCGCTGCCCCGACCATGAAAAGCCCGGCCGTCTCTCCCCGCGACAGGTGGAATAGATTCGCAAGCAGCAACGCGAGTGCGGGAGGAATTATAAAGGTTGCTATTACCAAACCCAACCACGCAACCCAGTCCAGTCGGCGCCAATGAACGACCACTTCTGTGAGTCTGATGCTCATACCCACGGAAACCATCAAAAGAAACACAGCAATTGGAAGCAGATGTTGCATAAGTGTCAGCGTGCGTGGTTCGCGGATTCAACAAAGTCGCTAGATACTGCAATGCCGTCGCCGTCACTTCATGCCATCGCGGAGGTCGACCAGGAGTTGATCGGCAGAGGCGAGTCGTATCAGACCCGCGCGCGGGTACTCGGCGTCGAGCATCACGTACACGATGACGACCGTTATCACCGTGAAACCCAAGATGTGCAGCCAACTCCGGTGTTGGGCGCTTGACATCCGATAACCAGCCAGCAGCGAGCAGATCAGCCCCAAGCCGAACAAAAGCACATAGATGATTCTCGGGGGATGGGTTTGCAGTGCCATCGTGCGGGTGGTAGTGATGTCAATCATGTTGTTGAGCGCGGGAAGCAGTAGCTTGCCCGCGTCGGGATGAGACTTAGGAGCTTGTTGAAAATATCGTTTGCGCGATGTGTGGATCATTCTAAGAGTCGCACGCTTTATTGTTTTCGAT